>JANPCY010000242.1:0-2208 GCA_031431175.1 Steroidobacteraceae bacterium
ACCCGGCACCAACTTCCAAGTTGGGGACTCATGACGCGAGGCGCGTAGCGGTGACGACAACCTCGGGCAGGATCACTGCCGAGGATGAAGTCAGGATATCGCGCTCGTAGATGACCTTCTGGTCAAGCGCCAGACCGTTGCTCACAATTCCGGCAAAGGTCGCTACCAGCACCGCCGCCAGGCCTGTGTTCCGAATCGTCGAATAGCTGCTCATGTCTTTCTCCTGTGTTTCCGTTTGTGAAAGGGCCAAAAAGTCCAGTCAGTGTTCGATTGAGACTTTGGACGCCGCACGCGTTTTGAACAAACGCGATATCTGATGCTGGGTTAAGGGAATCTTCTTCCTCTCCGGCGCCGCCACCGGCTGCAGCTGCGGCTCCGGGGTGAATCCGCGGCCGGCGATCAACTCGGCCTGGCGCCGGCTGCCCTCTGCCATCAGGTCCAGCAAGCTCAGAAAACCCTGTAAATGACCGTACATGACCGTTCTCCCTGGTTCGGGCGGAGTGGGCACCGCGCCCTTCCGTCCCGGTTCGGGCTAGACTTTGCGACCAGGGCGTTTTTCGAACAAACGCATTAACTCAAGCTCGGTTAAGGGAAACTTTGGTTGCTTCCGCTTATGGCCGTTTGCCCCTGAACGCACTTCGTGTTTTCGAGGCTGTGGCGTCGCGCCTGAGCTTCGGCGAGGCTGCGGAGGCCCTGAATGTGACGCCTGCCGCAGTCAGCCAGCAAATCAAGGCACTCGAGGATTACCTGCAGATGCCGGTGCTGCGCAGGAGCGGCCGCAAGGTCGAACTGACGCCGGAAGGCGCGCGCCTGTTGCCCGGCATCCGCGCCGGTCTTGATTCCCTGGTGGTGGCACTGCGAGAGATGCGGATGATGCGCGCGAGCGGAATCATCAATGTCAGCACGCTATCGTCGCTGATGCAGAAATGGATGACACCGCGGCTGCATCGCCTGCACGCGAAATTCCCCGACCTGCAGGTGGACTGGCACACCTCCCGCGAGGCAGTCGATTTCACGCGCAGCGATTTCCATGCAGCCATTCGCCTCGGCGAGGCACAGGCGCCCGGACTCGACTACGAAAAACTGATGGATGAGTGGCTGGTTGTCGTCGCTTCGCCCGGGCTTTACAAGCGCCACGGCTCCATCGACGATCGTGAAACACTCGCAGGAATTCCCATGCTTCAGGCCAGGGACGAGCCCTGGTCGCGCTTCGAGACGAGCGCCGCGCCGACGCCCTGGCCCGCGGGCCCGACGATAATCGACGATTCCGTCAGCGTGCTCTCTGCCGTCATCGAGGGACTCGGTTATGCGCCCGCGCGCTGGTCGATCGCCGCGCACGACCTGCAGTCCGGTCGCATCGTGCTCGCGAGCAAGACCATCGTCCCGTCGCGATTCCGGTACTGGTTCGTCTGCCCACCCTCGTATTCGGACCTGCCGATGGTCTGCGCGCTGCGCCAATGGCTGAAGGAAGAGGCCGCCGCGTTCCCGACACCGCAGGACTGGCTCGACAAGCGTTAAGGAATCCGTTGTGGCAAACCGCGGTCATTTGTACGTTATCGCTGCGCCATCCGGCGCCGGAAAAACCAGCCTGCTGCAAGCGCTGTTGCAACGCCGGCCGGCCGTGTCGTTCTCGGTCTCCTGCACGACACGCGCGCCGCGCTCGCACGAACAGGACGGGCGCGACTACCACTTCATCGATCGCGCGGAGTTCGAGCGCCTGATCGAGGCCGGCGAGTTCATCGAACACGCCGACGTGTTCGGCAATCTCTACGGCACGCGCCGGGCCGCGGTTGAATCGGCGCTTGCCGAGGGACGCAACCTGATTCTCGAGATCGATTGGCAGGGCGCGAACCAGGTGCGCAAGCGCCTGCCCGAGGCGGTCCAGATCTTCATCCTGCCGCCGTCCCGGGCCGAGCTCGAGTCCAGGCTTCGAAAGCGCGCGACCGATAGCCCGGAGGCCATTGCGCGCCGGCTCGCCGAGTCGGTCAGCGAGATGTCGCACTGGCGGGAATTCGACCATGTCATTGTCAACCGGGAATTCGACCAGGCGCTCGCTGCACTTGAGGCGATATTCGACGGCCGCGGCGAAGCGAGCCGCCGGGACCGGCCCGGCCTCGCCGAGCTTGTGAACCAGCTCCTGAAACCGCCGGTCTGACAGGCTGAACTGTTTCACATTGTCGACACGGCGGGGCTTTCCTGCCCCTTTCG
>JANPCY010000243.1:0-4616 GCA_031431175.1 Steroidobacteraceae bacterium
CGCACAAGGGTCGGCCGACGGTGATCCTTGCGAAGACCGTCAAGGGCAATGCCCTGGGCAAGGACGGCGAGGCGATGACTGTCACGCACCAGCAGAAGAAACTCGACGACGAGGCACTGAAGGCATTCCGGGACCGCTTCAACATCCCGATTTCTGACCAGGAGATTGCGAGGCTGCCGTTCTTCAGGCCGGCCGACGCCAGCCCGGAGATGCAGTATCTCCGGAGTCATCGCAAGTCGCTCGGCGGTCACCTGCCGGTGCGGCGCGCCGTCGCACCACCGTTGGCTGTTCCGGAGCTTGCCGCATTCAAGTCGCTGCTCGACGGCAGCGAGGGCCGCGAAATCTCGACGACGATGGCTTTTGTCAGGATCCTGACCCAGCTGCTGAAGGACAAGAACATCGGTTCCCACGTGGTGCCGATCATCCCGGACGAGGCGCGCACCTTCGGCATGGAGGGCCTGTTCCGCCAGTTCGGCATCTATTCGTCGGTCGGGCAGTTGTACACGCCGCAGGACGCGGATCAGCTGATGTATTACCGCGAAGATCGCAAGGGGCAGATCCTTGAGGAGGGCATCAACGAGGCGGGCGCATTCTGTTCCTGGATGGCGGCCGGGACGGCCTACGCGAATCACGGGATCAACATGATCCCGATGTACATCTTCTATTCGATGTTCGGATTCCAGCGAATTGGCGACTTCGCCTGGGCGGCCGGTGACATGCAGGCGCGCGGCTTCCTGATCGGTGCGACCGCGGGGCGCACGACGCTCGCGGGCGAGGGACTCCAGCACCAGGACGGTCATAGCCATCTGCTGGCCTCGACGATCCCTAACTGCGTGGCCTACGACCCCTGCTATGCGTACGAACTCGCGATCATCATGCAGGATGGGCTGCGGCGGATGTACGCGGAGCAGGAAAGCGTTTTCTACTACGTGACCTGCATGAATGAGAACTACGCCCAGCCGCCGATGCCGAAAGGCGTCGAGCAGGGCGTGCTGCGCGGCATGTACCTGCTGCACATCGGCGGGCGCGGCCCGGTCAGGGCGACCTTGCTGGGCTCCGGCACGATCCTGCGCGAGGTGCTGGCCGCGGCGCAGATCCTCGAGTCGGAGTTCCAGGTTCCCGCCGATGTCTTCAGCGTCACCAGTTTCTCGGAACTCCGCCGCGAAGCGCTCGCCGCCGAGCGCGATGCGATGCTGCATCCAGGCGCGAAGCCCGCGGTGCCATATGTGCGCGCATGCCTGAGCGGGCGTGACGGCCCGTTCATCACGGCGACCGATTACATGAAGATCGTGGCTGACCAGATCCGCCAGTGGGTGCCAGGCCGCTATGTGACGCTGGGTACGGATGGGTTCGGCCGCAGTGACTCGCGCGCGGCGCTGCGCGGGTTCTTCGAAGTCGACCGGCGCTGGATTGTCGTGGCCACACTGAAGGCACTGGCGGACGACGGAAAGGCCGAAATGGCCACGGTTACCGCGGCGATGAAAAAATTCGGCATCGACCCCGCGAAGCCGAATCCGCTGGTTTCCTGAATACGATCGTGGCCAAGCGCATCACCGTCAGCGTGCCGGATCTTGGCGACTTCAGGGATGTCGAGGTCATCGACGTGCTGGTCGCCGCCGGCGCCGAGGTCGCCCTCGAAAGTCCGCTGATCACGCTCGAGACCGACAAGGCGGCAATGGACGTTCCATCGACCGCGTCCGGACGCGTGGTCGAAATGCGCGTCAAGAAGGGCGACCGGGTCTCCAAGGGTGATCCGATCCTGGTGCTGGAGCCGGCCGGTGCCGCGCCCGGCTCAGACGCGGCGAACGCGGTGCTCGAGGTTCGCGTACCCGATCCGGGAGTCTTCCTCGACGTCGAGGTCATCGAGGGGACTGCGCACACGCCGGCAGTCGAAGCCGGCTCTTCGCGTGCCCATGCCGGTCCCGCTGTGCGACAGCTTGCGCGTGAACTCGGCGTGGATCTGGCGAAGGTGAAAGGTTCAGGCTTGAAGGGGCGGATCACGCAGGACGACGTCAAGTCCTTCGTCAAGCGTGCGTTGTCGGGGGCGCCCGCGGCACCGGGTGTCGCTGCGCTGCCAAGGGTGCCGGAGGTTGATTTCGGCGCTTTCGGACCGGTAGAAGTGCGCCCACTCGGCCGAATCCGGAAGATTTCCGCCGCGCGATTGCAGGCCAGCTGGGTGAACATCCCGCATGTCACCCAGCATGACGAGGCCGACATCACGGAGCTCGAGGCGCTGCGTGTGTCATTGAAGGAGCGTGCCGCCAGCCTCGGCATCAAGCTGACACCACTCGCCTTCGTCGCACGAGCCTGCGTCCGTGTCATTGCGCAGTTTCCGAATTTCAACAGCTCACTCGATGCCAGCGGGCAGAACCTCGTCTTCAAGCAGTATTTGCACCTGGGCTTTGCGGCGGAGACGCCAAATGGCCTGGTCGTGCCGGTGATCCGCAACGCGAACCGCAAGGACATCTACGAGCTTGCGCGCGATCTGGCGGAATTCGCCGCGCGCGCGCGCGCAGGCAAGCTCACGGCGGCCGAGATGCAGGGCGGCTGCTTCACGATCTCGAGCCTCGGCGGCATCGGCGGCACGGCATTCACGCCGATCATCAATGCGCCCGAGGTCGCGATTCTGGGCGTCTCGCGCTCGCAGACGCGACCAGTCTGGCGGGACGGTCAATTCCGGCCACGGCTGCTGCTGCCGCTCTCGCTTTCCTACGATCATCGGGTCATCGATGGAGCCGAGGCCGTACGTTTTGTCGTCGCGCTTGCTGACGCGCTTAGGCATCCGGACACCCTCGTTGAGGCAGTCCCGTGAGCCGCATCATCGAGCAGCGCGTTCCGGATCTGGGCGACTTCAAGGATGTCGAGGTCATCGAAGTGCTGGTCAAGCCCGGCGACAATGTCATGCCGGAATCCCCGCTGATCACGCTCGAAACGGACAAGGCGACCATGGACGTGCCAGCGACGGCGGCCGGTGTCGTCCAGGAGGTCCGCGTCGTGAAGGGCGATCGGGTGTCAAAAGGCAGCCTGATTGCCGTGGTCGCCGCCGCCGGCGGCGACACCGTGCGGCTGCCGGCACTGACGGAATCAGTCGTCGTGCCGGGTCATGGCCAGACTGGTGTGCTGCCGGGCCAGCGTTCCGCGGCAGCGCAGGCGCAGGACGATGCATCGATCGCCGGCGGTGAGCCGGCAGCCGACCTGACGACGCCACTCCTGGTGATTGGCGCAGGGCCGGGTGGCTACACGGCCGCCTTTCGTGCAGCGGATCTTGGGCTCGGCGTGATCCTGGTGGATCGCTGGCCGCAGCTCGGTGGCGTCTGCCTGAATGTCGGCTGCATTCCGTCGAAGGCCCTGTTGCACGCGGCGCGCGTGATCGAGGAGGCACAGGCCATGTCCGCGCACGGCATCCGCTTCGGCAAGCCGCAAATCGATACCGAAGCGCTGAAGCAATGGAAGAACAGGATCGTCGGCAAGCTGACCGCCGGTCTCACGATCCTGGCCAAGCAGCGCAAGGTTGAAGTGCTGCGCGGCTTCGCGCGCTTCATATCGCCGCATCGCGTCGAATTGCGCGGCCCCGAAGGCGCGACGCGCGTGATCGGCTTTCAGCACTGCATCATCGCCGCGGGGTCGGAGCCCGCCCGCATCCCGGGGCTGCCGACCGATCCGCGGGTCATGGATTCGACCGCGGCGCTTGATCTCAAGGACATGCCACGGCATCTGCTGGTCATCGGCGGCGGGATCATCGGGCTCGAAATGGCGTGCGTATACGATGCACTCGGCGCGAAGGTCAGCGTGGTCGAACTGACCGACACCTTGATGCCAGGCTGCGATCGCGATCTGGTGCGCCCGCTGGAGAAGCGCTTGCGCTCGCGCTACGCGTCGATCATGACAGGTACGCGCGTGATGGGTGTCGAGGCCGAGGACTCTGGCCTTAAGGTCAGCTTTGACGCGCAGGACGCACCACAGCCGCAGACGTACGATCGTGTGCTGTGCGCGGTTGGCCGCGTTCCGAACGGACGCGTGCTGAACGCCGAATCGGCGGGCATCGAGGTCGATGGGCGCGGCTACATCGCCGTGGACCGCCAGCAGCGGACCAATGTCCTCCACATCTTCGCGATCGGCGACATCGTCGGCCAGCCGATGCTGGCGCACAAGGCGACGCACGAGGGCAAGGTGGCGGCCGAGGTCATCGCCGGCCACAAACGGGCATTCGATGCGCTGGTGATTCCGTCAGTTGCTTACACCGACCCGGAGATCGCCTGGGCCGGGATCACCGAGACCGAAGCCACGGCTGCGGGCCGCAGGCTCGGCAAGGGGCTGTTCCCCTGGATGGCCAGCGGCCGTTCACTGGCGCTAAATCGGGACGACGGGTTTACGAAATTGCTGTTCGACGAGGAAACGCACCGCATCGTCGGTGGTGGCATCGTGGGCAGCAACGCGGGCGACCTGATTTCGGAAGTTGCTCTCGCGATCGAAATGGGCGCGGACGCGGCCGATATCGGTCTCACGATCCATCCGCATCCGACCCTGTCGGAGACCGTCGCGTTTGCCGCGGAAGCATTCGACGGTACCCTGACCGATCTCTACATGCCGAAGAAATCCTGATTGGTGCCGGGTCG
>JANPCY010000244.1:0-10582 GCA_031431175.1 Steroidobacteraceae bacterium
CCACGACCGTTTCCACCGTGCTCCCGTCGATACAAGACTACTGTGCGCGGTGTGCGGCCTAACGTTCGGGTTCCCGCGGACGGTCCCCGCGCTGCGCGCTCGGGCCGCCGCTGGAACCCGAACGTTAGGCCGCAGAGAGCAGGTTTCTCGCACTTGCATTGCTGTATCCGTTCGGATACAATCGGTATGTGTATCAGATCCAGCGAACCGAGGTCTTCTCCAAATGGTTGGCTGGACTGCGGGACGCAACAGGCACAGCACGAATCCTGGCGCGGCTGGATTCAGTACGACTTGGCAATTTGGGTGACAGCAAGAGCCTCGGTGGCGGGCTTCATTAGATGCGGATATTTGCCGGCCCTGGTTACCGCCTCTACTTCGCGCCGCGCGGTGAGATTGTGATTATCTTGCTATGTGGTGGTGACAAGTCATCCCAACAACGGGACATTGCGCGTGCCAAGCGCCTGCTCGCGGAATTGGAGTGACAATCATGGTCAAGCTGAAAGAATTTGATCCTAGCGTCTACCTCACCAACGACCAGGTGGTTGCGGAATACCTTACCGCTGCGCTCGAGGACCCCAATCCGGACGTATTCCTTGCGGCGGTTGGTAACATCGCAAAGGCGCGTGGCATGAGCAGCATTGCCGAAGACTCGGGTCTCGGTCGCGAAAGCCTCTACAAAGCGCTGACCCCAGGTGCCAAGCCCCGCTACGACACGATTCTCAAGGTGTTGCAGAGTCTGGGCGTCAAACTTACGGTCTCTGCGGCCTAACTATGCGATGCAGCGGTCGGCGCTTGTCGTCACGCCGCTTGCAGGGACTGCAAGCGGCTCCCACGGGTTTGGTCCAGCAAGCGGCGCGCCGACGCTGATCGCGAGCGTAGGCGTACGAACGCATCACATCCAGGCCGGAGGTCCATCCGCATGTCTCAGACAACACTCAAACACTTCAACGATCCGGATGAGGTGAGGATCTTTCCGCACGGGCGCTTCGAGATCATCCATATTGCAGGGGCCACCCTTGGACGCGCGACGTACCAGCCAGGCTGGAAGTGGTCTGAACACAATGCGCCGTCGGTAGGCACAGATTTCTGCCATGCGCCGCATACAGGCACCGTAGTATCCGGTCACGGTGTCGTGTTGTATGAAAGCGGCGAGCGCTTGGACCTATTGGCGGGACACGCGTTTCACATAACATCGACCCCGCACGACAGTTGGGTTGAGGGCGACGAGCCATACGTGTCGCTGCACGTATTGAGTCCCGCTCCGGCTTGAACGAGGCATAATGGATTGAAGCAACTCTTGGAATCCATGGCGCGACCCATCAACCTCGGCTTCGCTCCATGCGCGAGAGCCGATCGGACGTACGCCTAACCCTTCGCTCCAACCGACGTGCTACGGCCTGCGGCCTGCGCACGCGGCTGAGCTCAAACGTTAGATCCCGAGCTCCAATGTGGCAGTACATCATCAAAATTCTCCTAACCGCGGCAGTAGTCGTGGCGGTCGCGGAGATTGCGAAGCGGAGTACATTCTGGGGGGCTGCGGTCGCGTCGCTTCCACTGACATCGCTGCTGGCCTTCGTTTGGCTGTATCTGGATACCGGGAATTCGCAACGTGTCGCCGATCTCTCGCAGGGCGTATTTTGGCTAGTGCTTCCGTCCTTGACTCTGTTCGTTGTGCTGCCGTTGCTTCTACGTGCTGAGCTGGGTTTCTGGTTGAGTCTTGGTACTGCTTGTGTTGCGACGGCAACAGCCTATTTCGTCATGGTCTGGTGTCTAGGTCGGTTCGGGATCCACACATGAGGGCTCGGTATCTAACCAGGTGACTAAGGGGACGCAACCCTTTTCACGAGGGTAAAGGGTTGCGTCCCCTTTAGAAGCTCAGCGCTGTCGCGACCAGTCGGCGCAGGAAGCGTTCGCGCAGGCCGCGCGGCGCGGCGAGATCCATGCGCGCGAGCATGGCCTGCTTTGCAGAGTCCCGCGGCAGCGGCTGCAGGAACCGGGCGAAGACACCGAGCCTTCCCGGCCAGGTAGTGGCGCGCTCCTTCAATCGCCGCAGCTGCCTGCCAAGCGTGATTTCTTCCATCGTGAGATCGCTGCCAAATGGCAGTTCGTCGAACAAGCCGGCCGCGCGGTGTGGTGCAAGCGCGCGCTCAAGCATGCCGGGCAGGTTGTTTCGGTGCCGCTCGTGAATCCGGTAGCTCGCCGGCAATTTGCCGGCGCGCTGCGTCTCTGCGAGCAGCGCGGGCTGAAAGCGCGAGTCGGTGATGTCGAGCATCGCGGCGGCGACTTCAGAGTCGCTCTTCCAGCGCAGGTCTGCGACACCGTATTCCGTCAGGCAGATGTCGCGCAGGTGACGCGGGATGGTCACATGGCCATAGTTGAACCGGATATTCGACTCGAGCTGGCCGCCGCTCTCACGTGTCGCTCGCACGGCGATCAATGAGCGGCCTCCGGGCAGGGCCTGGGCCTGCGCGACGAAATTGTATTGGCCGCCGACGCCGCTGACGACCCGTCCGTCCGCGAGGCCGTCCGAGACGATCGCACCGCCCAGTGTCGCAATCATTGCGCTATTGATGAATCGTGCATGCCGGCGCTGGTCGACCTTCAGCCCCCAGCCAGGGCCGGCCAGCTCGTTGGTGAAGCTCACCGGCATCATCAGGAACAGCGCGCGCTCGGCATCCGGCAGCGCACGCAATTCCTCATAGAAGGCGCGCGGCCCCAGCAGAAAGGCGCCGTGCAGCAGCGCGCCATCCGGCTGGACGCGGCGCTTCAGGATCCCGGCCCGGTACAAGTCCAGGAATCCATCCACGAACATTTCGGTCACGGCGTAGAGCCCCTGCTCGAATGGCGCATCGCCGCCGATTGCAGCGCGCTCCGTCGCGAAGCGCGTGCCTAGCCCTGTGTCGTCGAGCAGCTGGCGCCACAGGCGGTTCTGCGCATGGCGCAGGGTCAACGCGTAGACGATGGCATCGCCGAGCTCACCGATGCCGATCTGCAATGTGCCGCCGTCGCGCACCAGCATGCTGGCCGTGAGCGCGATCATGTGATCGGCGGTCGAGATCGGCAGGTTCGGCGGGCTGAACAGCTCGTGATAGCCGCGCGCGTCGTCCACGATGAAGTCGAATGCGGATTCCGGCACGAGCGCATCGCCAAACATGAATGGCATCCGGTCATTCACCTGCCCGATGATCGCCACGGCTTCGCCGGCGCGGCGGCGGGCCTCGAGCAACGGCAAGAGGTCCACGGTCACATCGGGATTCGAGCCGAGACTGATACTGGCGCCATCTGGTGTCACGCGGCGCGCGACTTGCTGGGCGAGGACATTGGCGCCGGCCGCGGCGACCGCGCGGGCCACTTGCGTGTAATTGATGCTTGCGTAGGACTGCTGCGCGAGTGGCGATGAGAGGTAAGCGCCAGGCTCCATGAAGAATTCGTGAATGGCGATGTTGGCTGGCAGCGCACCCGCCATCAGCGGTGCAACCCAGGCGGGTTCCGGCATGTCGCCGAAGACGCGCGCGGCCATCGGTTCGACCAGCCGCCGCTCCAGTTCGCCATGGGCACGCGGCCTGTGCAGTGTCAGGCCGGTCAGGATGGAAAGATTGATCGAAGGATCAGCCGCGGCGCGCCGGTAAAACTCGTTGACGAGTGCAACGGGCTTGCCGACGCCGATCGGCGCGCACAGCACGATGCGTTTGCCGATGCGCGCAAGCGCCTGCTCGACGCAGCCCTGCATGTCTGGGAATATCTGCGGTTTTCCGGCATCCATCAGCCGGACTCTAGCGCAATTGCCGGTGCGCGCGGCCGGCGCGGCGCGGTGGCGTCACGGGCCAGCTGCGGCAGTTTCCTGCTGGAGGCTGAGGTCGAAGGCCACGTCCACCGGATTGCCAATCCAGGTCGTCTCGGCCCAATCGCCCTGGCCGATCCCGAATTCGAGCCGGCGCAGGGTGACCCCGCCTTTCATGCCGAGTCGCTGTGCCTTCGGCTTGAGTTCAAAGCGCACGGCGACCGGCAGCGTGACGCCGCGCAGCGTCAATTCGCCGGCGGCGATCCAGCCCTTGCCATCGCGCGTGAATCCTTCAGCGTGATACTTCGCTTCCGGAAAGCGCTCGGTCCAGAAAAAATCCCGTCCGTGCAGGACCTCGTCACGCTCCGCGTCGGCAGAGTCCGCGGAATCGGTCGTAATCGTGACGTCGAGGCTTCCTTTCGCGGGCTCGGCGGGATTGAAGTCGAATCGGACCTTGAACTCGCCGAAATGGCCCTGGAACTTCGCGCCGGCCTGGGTCGCGACGAATCGCAGCACGCCCGCATGTTGATCGCCGTGCCAGATGTCCGCTACTGCTGCGAAGGGCAGCAATGCGACGAGCGTCGCGCAGAATCGCAGGCTCAGCGGGGTCGCCATGGCAACATCCTGAATATCAGGCCGTCGCGATCGATGAACTGGTGCTTCAGCGCGGCCAGAAGATGCAGGCTGACGAGCGCAATCAGGACGTTTGACAGCGTTCCATGGACTTCGCGCAACACCTCCTTGAGCGCGTGATCCGGCGCGACCAGGTCGGGTAGCTGCACGAAGCCGAACCAGCTGACCGGATAATTCGACGCCGAGGACATCATCCAGCCGGTCAGGGGCATTGCGAACAGCAATGTGTAAAGCGCCGCGTGAGAAATGCGGGCGGCGATGGCCTGCCAGCGCGGCATCGGCTGCAGTGGCGGCGGCCGGTCATGGAAGCGCCAGGCCAGACGCAGCAATGCCAGAGCGAGTATCGTGATACCGAAGGATTTGTGCCGTGCAAGGATAACCAGTTTGTCGAGTCCGTTCGGCAGATCCTCGGCAATCTTGCCAAGCGTGAACTGGACGATCAGCAGTCCGACGATGACCCAATGCAGTGTCTGCGCGACGGATCCATACCGGACAGGGGTGTTTCGCACGGGCATCAGGTCTTGGAGAATACGACAATGCGTAAGTTCCTGATCGTTCTGGCCACGCTGGCGTGCAGCTGCGCCCTGCCGCCGAAGGTCCTGCCACCGGCGGCGCCGTCGGCTCCGGTGGCCGCGCCATCCGGACCCTACGAGCGCTACAACATCGTTGCCTCTCACCTTGAGATCCACGTTTTTCGGGACGGCCCGATGGCCACGCTCGGGCACAATCACCTGATCAGTTCGGACGCGCTCACCGGCACCATCGATTTGCGCGATCCGGCGAGCGACACGCGCTTCACGCTCGAATTGCCCCTGGCCTCACTGGTCGTCGATGACCCCGCGCTGCGATCCACCGCCGGCACCGAATTCGCGAAAGAGGTACCGCAGGCCGATCGCGAGGGCACGCGGCTCAACATGCTGGGACCGTCCGTGCTCGATGCGGCGCGCCAGCCCGGGTTGCGCCTGACGGCTGAGCGCATGGACGGCGGGCCCACCGATTTCGTGGCGCAGGTGCGGGTCGGGCTGCGCGGCGAGGAGCGCATCATCAGCGTGCCGCTGTCCGTGCAGGTTGACGACGGACACATGAATGTCTACGCAAATTTCAGGCTGTACCACGCTGATCTCGGGCTGACGCCCTTCACCGTGGCGCTCGGCGCGCTGCGCGTGCGCGATGAAATCGAGATCGACTGCCGTATCGACGCCGAGCGAGCCCGGCCTTAGCGGCCTAAGTCGATTTCCTCCAGCAAGGCCTTCGCGCCGTAGACCTGCTCGAGCGCAAGCCGGATGTAAGCCGGGTGCACGCCAATCGAACGATTCATCCGCTCGTTGAACCAGTAACTGCCCGAAATCGAGTGGATGTTGCCGTCGAAGGCGAGGCCGACGATTTCACCGGCCGCGTTGATCATCGGGCTGCCGGAGTTGCCGCCGAGGATGTCGTTATCGGTCGTGAAATTTACCGGTGTCGTCATGTCCAGGCGGTCCTTTGCCGCGAGCCAGCGATCCGGGATCTTGAACGGCGCCGCGCCGGTCGCGCGCTCGAACGCGCGGCCGAGTTCGGTCCAGGGCCGCACTTCCTCACCCTTTTCGTCCCAGCCCATCATTGCGCCGGAAGACAGGCGCAGCGTAAGGGTCGCGTCCGGATAGATGCTGGTGCCGTAGACAGCGAAGCGAGCTTTCGCGATCGCCTCCTGGCCGCGTTGCACGGGGCCCTCGACCTGCTCTTCGAAGCGCTTGCGGAGCGCGCGCGCGTCCGGGTCCACGGCTGCGGCTAGGCGGATCATCGGATCCTGACTCGCATCGATGGCTGCCTGTCCGCCCTCGTACAGCGCGATGCGGGCCGCAGGGTCCGCAAGTGCGCTGTTGCGGACGAGCCTGTCTGCCAGCGTATCGGGCGAATCGTTGCCAAAAATCTTGCGCACCAGCGGATCATCCGGGCCCAGCCATTCGCGCATGCGCTCAAGCCCGAACGACAGCCGCAGGACTTCGAAGTCCGCGTAGATCGGCGCCGCGGCCCGCAGGTTCTGCAGCACCGCAGGCAGGCGCGCCTCGGTGTACTCGGCCAGGCGCGACTCGTTGCCTTTCGCGCGTTCCGTGGCCGCGCGCACGAGTGCACGTGCGTAGCCGAACAGGGTGCCGTTGAAGGCGGCGCCGCCCTCGATGAATGTGTAGGGCACGAGCATGTCGCGCCAGATGTGCTGCGCGGCTTCGATGTCCTGCCATGCACTGGCCGAGGAGGCGAGCGCCGGACTTGCTGCGACCGCGTCACGCAGGGCCTGTTCGCTGTTGCCAGCCGCCTCGAAGAGCGCGGGGTCCAGCAGCGCATCAAACTGCTTACGGCGTACCTTGATCGAGTTCTCGATCAGGTTCAGGTAGTGCTCGGTGGTACGGCGTGGTTCCTCGCCGGTCTTGGAATACTGCAGCATGCGCCCGCGCAACTCGGAGAAGCGCATCAACCAGAATGGCATGAAGACGATGCGCTGCGTCTCAAGCTGCGCGACGGTCAGCAGGCGATCCGAATTTCCGGGATGGCCGGAGACGAACACCGCATCGCCGGGATCCGCGCCATCCCAGTCAAAGCGCAGGCGATTGGGTGTCTTCGCCGGCTTGCCGTCCTCGTAGACCCGCAGGATCGACATGTCCAGGCTCCAGCGCGGGAACTGGAAGTTGTCCGGGTCGCCGCCGAAAGCCGCAATGTCGCGCTCCGGCGCGAACACCAGGCGCACGTCTTCATAGCGCTTGTACTTGTAGAGCCAATATTGGCCGCCCTGGTAGAGCGACACGCGCTCGCATTTGAGCGCGCCGCCTTTCGACTTGGCCGCGGCTTCCTCGCAGGCCTGCTCGAGCTTCGTCAGCTCACCGCGCCGCGCCGCGACGACCGCGTCCGCAGCGAGTCCTGCGGTTGCTGCCGCAACCCTGGCCGTGACATCTTCAGTCCCAATCAGCACGGAAATCGCTTCATCCTGGCAGCGCCGCTCCTTTTCACGTGTGCCCGCCAGGAAACCGCTGGTCACGAGGTCGCTGTCGGGCGTCGAATTCTGCGCGATGCAATCCTCGCCGCAGTGATGATTGGTCAGTACCAGCCCGTCAGTGGATATGAATGAACCGGTGCAGCTGCCATCGAGACGCACGGTAGCCAGGCGCACCCGGTCGAGCCAGGCGGCGTCGAGCGTGACGCCGAATTTTTCCGCAATCGCGGCGCGCGGCGGGTTGTCGAAGGTCCACATACCCTCATCAGCCGAGGCAGACAAGGACACCATCGCGGTGATCACCGCAATCAAGATGCGCATCATCGGGGGCTCCCGTGCAACTGAACGGCCGCTGGCCGGCAGCGATTGCTCAATGGTACCTGTTAGTCGGGGAACCCGAACAGTGCGGCCAACCGCTCGGCGCGGCCGGCAGGCCGTTCATCGTGTTCCGACACCGACGGGGACGGATGGCCCCGCTTCGGTTGCCTGGGATCCGGCGTCAGGGAGCCCGGGCACCTGGCCTGGTCGGGGTCGAAGAACAGTGTCAGCAGCGCGGTCGCCGCGACAGGCTGACCGTCCCGGTACGCAGGCGTCATGCGCGAGGCTTTGGCTGTCGCAAGCGCTGAGCGGTCGAACAGGCCTTTCGGTTCGGACGACAGAATGCGTGCCTGCTGGATGGCACCGGTCGCGTCGGTCTCGACCTCGAGGCTGACCTGACCCGACTGGTGCTGTTCGCAGGCCTCCATCGGGAAGGATGCACTCGCAAGCATGATCGGCGGCACTCCGCCCAGCGTGGAATGCGGCAGCCGGAACTCGAAACGCCGCGTCATGGGCTGAGTTGCGGATTCGGGCGGAAAGCGCCAGGAGCGGATCGCCGTGAGCGCCGCCACCTCGAATTCGCCGCGCGGCATCGCCGTGATGACGCGAGGCTGCAGGACGCTTCCGTCCGCTGCGAGTTCAAACTGCAGTTCGGCATAGCCCTCGACGTGATCTGCAAGCAGTTGTGCCGGATAGACTGGATCAGGCCTTTCGCTGCGGGCCAACGGGTGGCCGGCTGCATCTACCGTATCAACCAGCCTGAAGCGTACGCGCGTCAGCATGCGGCATTCAATGGCAGTGTCATTCTGGCGCGCCGGCTCAAAGCGCCAGCCACGCACGCCGGCCACAGCGGGCTGCTCGAAATAACCGGGCGGATCTGCATGCCGGATGCGCACCCAACCGACGCTGCCGTCACGCAGTACGGTCAGCGCGACTTCGACCGAGCCCTCGATGCCGATGGCACGCACCGCCGCGGGATAGGCCGGCGCCGCGCGCGCAAGCGCGACCGGCGGCAAGATTCCCGCTTGATCGCAGGACGGCCAGGCGAGCGCTGTGGGTGCGGCGAGCGCGAGTAGTGCGGGCATCAGGCGTTTCATTCTGCGGTCGTGAGCAGGAGCTGCGTGCCTTCTGGCGCGATCAGGAGGGCATGCCTCGCAGGGTCGAGCTTTCCCGGCAGGCGCGCAAACTCTGCGCCCTTGTCTGCGAGCGCACGGATACGCGCGGGCATGCTCGAGTCCGTGAACAGTAGCGCAGGACGGGTGAGCGCGCCTGCAGCGACCAGCGCGACATCGAGCGAATCGCTGGTCAGTCCGATGTGCGGAAAGGGCTCCTCGTTTTCTTCGGCCGGCACGAAACCGAGCCGCTCCCAGAAACGTCCGGCGGCCATGACATCCGCAACCGGAAGCAGGATTTCCTCAAACCAGCCAAGACCAGAGGTCTCGCCGGGTCCGCGATCAGACGGTGAAAACGTGCGCGCCTCCAGCAGGCGGACCAACTGGCCACCCGGCGTCGCAAATGTCGCTTCATTGAACACGTCGCTGCCGAACCGCCGGTTCAGGATCTCGATACCGAGGTCTTCGAGAGCCTCGAGATGCTCGTAGAGGTCCGGCAATACGAATGACAGCAGCGGGGACTGCTGCAGTTCGCGCTGATGCAGGCCAATGCTGAGTCGTCCGTCGCTAACGACTGCATAGGGATAGGGCCAGGCTTCGCCGGTTGTGGCCTGCGAGAAGCCGAGTTGTTCGTAGAATTCCAGGGAAGCCAGCACGTCGGGTGCATGCACGCTGATTTCAAGGAAACGCCCGATCATGACGCGGCTCGCAAGGCGCCGCGCGAGAACGCGGCGGCGGCAATCTGCGCGAGGCATTCGACATGGACCGGTCCGTCGTTCAGCGCCGGGACGTAATCGAAGGATGCTCCGCCCGCCGCGAGGAAATCGGCGCGGCCACGGATTTCGATTTCCTCCAGCGTCTCAAGGCAGTCCACCGCGAAACCCGGGCAGCAGACGACGACGCGCCGCGTGTCCTGGGTCGCGAGCGCGCGCAGGCGGTCCACTGTGTAGGGCTCGAGCCAGCGTGCGCCTCCGACACGAGACTGATACGCGACTGACCAGGCGTCCGCGGGCAGCGCGAGCCGTGTTGCCACGAGCCGCGCAGTCGTCTGGCATTGTTCTTGATAAGGGTCACCTGCATCAACGTAGCGCCGTGGCAGGCCGTGGAACGAAAACAGCAGATGCACCCCGGCCCCGAAATCAGCTATCCGGCCGGCTAGGGACTCCGCAAGCGCCGCCACGTAACCCGCATCGGCGTGGTAGTCGTCAACGCTCAGAACTTCCGGCTGCCAGTCGGGGCGGCCGAGAGCGGTCTCCACGCGGTCGAGGACCGATGCCGTCGTCGTTGCCGAGTACTGCGGGTATAGCGGCAGCACCAGGAGCCGCTGCACGTCACGCGCGCGCAATTCCTCGAGCGCCGCTGCAATCGACGGATTCCCGTAAGTCATGCCGGTCGCAACCGGCACCGCCGTGGACAAAAGTGACGCGAGACGTTGCTCCAGCGCACGTGCGAGTGCCTGCGTGTTGACCAGAAGCGGCGAGCCCGACGCGGTCCAGATTTCGCGGTAGGCGCGCGCACTTTGCCGCGGGCGGATGCGAAGTATCACACCGTAAAGCACCGGCAACCACAGCGCACGCGGCAGGTCGACGACGCGCCGATCCGACAGGAACTCGGCGAGAAAATTCTTCACCGCCTCTGCTGTCGGCGCATCCGGCGTGCCGAGATTGGCGACGAGCACGCCAAGTCTTGCGCCCGTGCCGTGCTGTTGTTGATTAATATTGCCTGACATAGCGCGCTGCCCTTGCGGCTGCGCTGCCACGATCCCGTAAAAAA
>JANPCY010000245.1:0-3018 GCA_031431175.1 Steroidobacteraceae bacterium
GCGATGCGCGCGCGTCCCGGGTGAGATGTGGTTTCAATCGGCAATTGCATGGCGTTCCAGGAGCGCGCCTTCAGGCCGAGGCAGCCGAGCGCCATCGCAAGCAAGGCGGTTGAGATCATTTCACCGGTTGCGAGCAGCGCATCGAGTTCGCGCGCATCGGGTTCGGGGCAGACCTCGCGCGCCAGTTCCACGAGCCTATCGGTCGTGTCGCCCATCGCGGAGACGACCACCGCGACCTGGTGGCCTTCGTTTGTGAGCTTCGCGATCTGCTCCGCAACTGCGTGGATGCGCGCGACGGAACCGACCGATGTGCCGCCATACTTCTGGACGATCAGGCTCATGGGGGAATCGGCAGCCGCGTCGAACTCATCAGGCGTTCCATCGAGAACAGAGCGCTGACATCCGTCAGATTCGGCACGCGCGCGATCAGTTCTATGTAAATGCGGTCATAGCCCGCGATATCGGGCACGGTCACTTTCAGCAGATAGTCCACGTCACCGCCAATGCGGTGACATTCGGATATCTCGTCCATGGATGCAATGACTGCGGCGAGTTTCTCCGCCCAGGCGGAGCTGTGCTCACGGGTCTTCACGCGCACGAAGATTGTGAGTCCGAGGCCGATTTTCTCCGGGTCCACGAGTGCCACGCGGCCGCGGATGATGCCCTCGGCTTCCAGGCGCCGGATGCGCCGCCAGCAGGGGTTGACTGACAGCCCGACTTGGTCGGCGATCTGCTGGATCGGCAGTGAAGCGTCCCACTGCAGGATCGAGAGGATGTCGCGGTCAATCTTGTCGAGCGCGGACATGAGTCGATTTTAGCAAAATTTCCCAATTATTGGTACTAGAACCACATGAATTGGAAGGAATTTAAGCTTTTTTGGGACTAGAATGCCCGCTGTCTATACCGAGTGGATAGCTTATGAACCCATGGCAACGCTTGTTTACCGCGCATCCGGCCTCGGTCAGCGAAACCTACTTCCAGCACCTTGCCAACGCTTGGCGCTTTGGCTTCCGGATGATCGGCGGCGGCTTCGTTTGCCTGCTGCACGGGTTGCTGCCATCCGCCTTCTGTTCCAAGGCAAGCGACACGATCTGCGAGCTGCACGAGCGCATGGTGACGAACCGGCGCCTGCTCGTAAAAGCGCCTTACGGCGCCGAATCGCGACGCGCGGCTTGAACGGCCGCAGTTAGCCTGAACGACCCTGTTTAGTATCTCCAGCTGCTGAGATCCGCGCCGGGCGGCGCCGTCTGGCGGATGCGCTCGACCACCCAGGGCAGCACCATCTGCGGATAGCGCAGTCGCGAGTAGGCATTCGCGCGCGCGTGGTCGCCATTCCAGCAATGTTCGTCGCGATCGCCATACTCGACTACCGCGTCCGCCGGCGGTTCAGCGCCCTTGAGGAATTTCTCGACTCCGTAGACGGCGTTGTTGAGGTAGTAGTTGTCCATGTCGCCGACGTAAATGCGGAGCTTGCCGCGTAGTTTCGGTCCGAGCGTCGCCCAATCGCGCTGCAGGATATGAAACAGGTCGTAGTGCTCATGCCAGTACTCCGCGGTTTCGTGATCGATCTCGCCAGTCAGGCGATTCCAGATGCGCCGCGGATAGCCGTCGGGACCCACCGGCGAATGGACGGACTCCCAAGCGTCAAACTGGTCGCCTGAGCGGCCGTGTGTGCCGAGCGCGTATTCCCAGAGATTGTTTTCCTCCATCGTCGTGCTGACATGCCCGAGCCAGTTGCGGTGCGCCGGCCGCGGTGTGCGCTTGTACGGGTTCGGCATGAAATACGCGTTCTTGTCCCGGTAAATGTCGACGACCATGTAATGCCTGAAATCGATCGGGTCCGGGCAGGCGATCCAGGCGCCGTTGTAATCATCGGGATAGAACATCTGCACGGCCATCGCTTCCCAGCCACCGGTCGAGCCCCCGTACATGAAGCGCGCCCAGCCGGCGCCGATGGCGCGGTAGCGCTTTTCGATTTCCGGGATCAGCTCGTATTCGATCGCATCGCCGTAGGGACCGTTGTTCGCTGAATTGACGGCATAAGAGTCGTCGTAAAAGGGTGTCGGATGCTGGATCTCGATCAGCAATACGCGTGGAAACCCGGGTGATTTCCAGTCCTGGAACGCCTGCCAGCCATATTCCTGTTCAGTGCGGTTGTAGCCCTCGAGGTTGAAACGCTCGCTGTACTCGGGCTTGAGGTCCGGATCCGGCGGTGTCTCGCGGAAGGCACCGGGCTCTCCGGGGAAATGCCCGTGCGCGATCACCAGCGGATACCGCGCATCGGGGTGCTCCGCGTAACCCCAGGGCAGCGTGACCCAGGCGCCGAGGTACATGTCGCGGCCCCAGAACTTTGACAGCCGCTCGCTGCGGATCCGCAGGTACTTCACGTACTCTGTTTGCTGCTGTTCGAAGGCTTTGACGGGCGGGACCTCCTGGTCGAGCTGCAGCGAAACCGTTCCGCCCTGCGTGCCTCCGATCTCGATCTCCTGCGGCTGCGAGTAAAGATTGCCGGGCTTCTTGTGCCAGACCTGCCCTTCACCGCGATCCGGCGCAAGATTCAGGCGTCGCCCGTCGCCGAGCATGAAGGTCTCGTAACGGTTCAGCACGGCCTGCACGACATACTTTCCGGCCGGCAGGCCATCGAATGATTTCAGCGGAAACCCGTAGGCGCTCGAGTCGAATGCGCGTGGCTCGCCCGGCCTCCAGCCCTCGATGTTCATGCCGAAGAACGGAATTGCATCCTGATCCCAGGTGACCTGGGCGCGCGGTTGTTTGTTTCCGTCTGAAGCAAATACCAGGATTAATCGACCCTGCAAGGGGCCCTGGCTCCGTTCGGCCGGATAGCTCACGACGAAATCAGGGCTCGCGGCGCTGGCGGCCGTGGCGGTCGCGAGTACGCAAGCCAATAGAACGAGTCGGAAGGCTCGCAGCATTCAAAGTCTCCTAGGAGCGACGCAGTCGGACCTGCAACTCGCGCCGGCGATAGTCGATGATCAGCGTGTCGATCAGGCCCAGCAC
>JANPCY010000246.1:0-5039 GCA_031431175.1 Steroidobacteraceae bacterium
CAGCGCCGGATCGGAATAGCGCGGCGAACCGATCGCGCCGAACAGGATCGCATCGGACTCGCGCGCGAGCTCAAGCGTCGGGGCCGGCAGCGGCCCCAGACCGGCATCCATGGCTGCCGCGCCAACCGGCGCCTCGATCAGCTCGAAGCCGTGGTGAAACTTCGCGGCAATGGCGCGCAGACAATGCACCGCCTCGGCCGTCACCTCGGGACCGATGCCATCACCGGGCAGAACTGCGATGCGTGCCTTCACCGGGTCCGGGCTCGTTCCCAGGCGTCGATCGCAGATGCCCGCGACAGCAGATAGCCCAGTTCGTCGACACCGTGCAACAGGCAATGCCGCGCGAACGCCTCGAGCGGAAATTTCACGCAGCGGCCAGCCGGCAGCTTCACCGTCGTCGCCTCGACGTCAATTTCCACCGCGGCGCCCGGGTGCGCGAGCAGCCAGCCGTGCGTGTCCTCGTCAACCAGTACGGGCAGCAGGCCGTTCTTGAGCGAGTTGTTGAAAAAGATGTCGGCGATGGCCGTGCTGATCACAGCGCGGATGCCGAATTCGTGAAGTGCCCAGGGCGCGTGCTCACGCGATGAGCCGCAGCCGAAATTACGGCCGGCCACCAGGATCGCGCAGCCGGCCGCTTCCGGGCGATTCAACACGAAATCCGGTCGCGGCTGTCCGTTCGAATCGAAGCGCCAGTCCGCGAACAATGCACTGCCGAGTCCGTCGCGATTCGTGGTAGTCAGGAAACGGGCCGGGATGATCTGATCGGTGTCAACGTCAGTTGCCGGCAGCACGACGGTGCGCGAGCGAATATGCTGGATGGCTTGCATGATTCAGTCTCTGCGGCAACTCAGGCCATCAGTTCGCGTGGGTCGGTAATGCGCCCGGTCACTGCCGCAGCCGCCGCGGTCGCGGGGCTCGCGAGCAGTGTTCGCGCTCCCTGGCCCTGGCGACCTTCGAAATTCCGGTTACTGGTGCTGACGACGTAATGGCCGGCAACGGCCGTATCACCATTCATGCCGATGCACATGGAGCAACCGGATTCGCGCCATTCGGCGCCGGCCGCGGTAAACACGTCGTGCAGGCCTTCGGCCTCGGCTGCGCGCTTGACCTGCTGCGACCCCGGAACGACCAGCATGCGCACGCCGCGCGCGACCTTGCGATCGCGCAGCAGGTCGGCCGCAGTGCGCAGATCCGAAAGTCGCGCATTCGTGCAACTGCCGATGAATACGACGTCGACCCGCTTGCCTGCGAGCACCTCGCCCGGCTCGAAGCCCATGTAGCGCAGTGCCTTCAGGAACGCCTCATCGTCGCGTTGCGGGATGCGGCCGCCGATCGGCACCACCATGCCAGGATTCGTGCCATAGCTGATCATCGGCTCGACCAGACTGGCATCCAGCGTCACAGCGCTATCGAAGGCAACACCCGCATCGCCGGGCAGGCGTCGCCAGTCATCCAGCGCCCGCTCCCAGGCCGCTCCGACCGGCGCGCGCGCGCGGCCGCGCAGATACTCGATCGTCGTCTCATCCGGTGCGATCATGCCGGCTCTGGCGCCGGCCTCGATCGACATGTTGCAGACTGTCATGCGCTCGTCCATCGAAAGCCGACGAATCGCCTCGCCACAATATTCGATGACCTGCCCTGCCCCACCCGCGACGCCGATTTGGCCGATGATGGCGAGCACGAGGTCCTTCGCGCCGACCGCGGCAGCAAGCACTCCGCTGACCTCGACGGCGAGCGTCTTCGGCTTGCGCTGAAGCAGGCACTGGGTCGCAAGCACGTGACCAACCTCGGTCGTACCGATACCAAAGGCGAGCGTGCCAAACGCACCGTGCGTGCTGGTGTGGCTGTCGCCGCAAACAATCGTCATGCCCGGCTGCGTTGCGCCAAGTTCCGGACCGATGATGTGCACGATGCCGCGCCGCTCGTCCCTGAGCCCCAGCAGATCGATTCCAAAATCGGCTGCGTTGCGCTCGAGTTCGGCAACCTGCCGCGCGGCCGATTCAAGCCGGATCGGCACGCCACCAAATACCTGCTGCGGATCCGTTGGCGTTGAGTGATCCAGCGTCGCGAGTGTCCGGTCCGGCCGGCGCACGGAAATGCCGCGCCCGCGCAACAGGGTAAAGGCCTGGGGCGAGGTGACCTCGTGCACCAGGTGCAGGTCAATGTAGAGCACGGCCGGTGTCTCGGCGGATTCCGGCACTACCTCGTGGGCCCGCCAGATCTTCTCAAACATCGACAGCGCGGTCATGCGGCCCCTTGGACAAGCGGCGCAGCTGCATCGGCCTGCCGGACGCGCCGCCCGCTGTTGCGCGAGAGCTCGATACGGTTGATCACCTCGAGGAAGGCACGCACGCCGGATTCGACGATGTTGGTACTGACGCTGCTACCGCGGTAGGTGCGGCCATCGCAGTCGACAGTGACCAGCGCCTCGCCCTGGGCATCCTCGCCCTCGCTGACGCTGCGCACCTCGAACTTGCGCAGCCGGACCGGCAGCCCGATGGCCTGCTCGATTGCGGTGAGCGCGGCATCCACCGGCCCGTCGCCGGTAGACGACTGCTCGATGCGCCGTCCGTCCGCGTGGGCGAGCACGACGGTGGCGCGCGCGTCTTCGCCGGTCACGGCGGACGTCGCGAGTCGCTCGAGAGTCCACGGTCCGCCGGAATCTCCCTCGACACTCAACACCAGCGCCTCGATGTCGCCGTCGAAGAGTTCCTTCTTGCGATCGGCCAGCGCCTTGAAGCGAGTAAAGATCCGGCCAAGCTCCTCTTCGTCCAGCTCGAAGCCCAGTTCGCGCACGCGCTCGCGAAACGCGTGGCGGCCGCTGTGCTTGCCGAGCACCAGGTTGCTGCGCGAGAGGCCCACGTCCTGCGGGCGCATGATCTCGTAGGTCGAAGCATGGCGCAGCATGCCGTGCTGGTGGATGCCCGACTCGTGCGCAAAGGCATTCTCGCCGGTCACGGCCTTGTTGCGCGGAATCGGCATGCCGGTGATCGCCGATACCAGCCTGCAGGTGGGATACAAGCGCTGGGCGTTGATACCGGTGCGCATGCCGAAGATCTGCTTGCGCACCGCGAGCGCCATCACGACTTCCTCCATCGAGCAGTTGCCGGCACGTTCGCCGATGCCGTTGATCGTGCATTCGACCTGGCGCGCCCCTGCGCGTACGGCGCTCAGGCTGTTCGCGACCGCCATGCCGAGATCGTCGTGACAATGAACCGACAGCGTGACGCCATCGATGTCGCGGACCTGGTCGCGCAGAAACGTAAAAGTCTCGTGAAACTCCTGCGGCGTCGTGTAACCAACAGTGTCCGGGATGTTGATCGTCGTGGCGCCAGCGTCAATGACCGCCTGCACGACTTCTGCGAGAAACTCAAGTTCGGTGCGGGAAGCATCCTCGGGCGAGAATTCCACGTCATCGCAAAGGCTGCGCGCATGGCGCACGCTTTCAACCGCCGCCCGGATGATCTCGTCCCGCGCCATGTGGAGTTTGTGCTCGCGATGGATCGCGCTGGTCGCAAGAAATACATGCAGCCTCGGCCGTGCTGCCACTTCGATCGCAGACCAGGCCTTGTCGATGTCCGCACGACTGCAGCGCGCCAGCGCACAGATGCTCGGTGCCCGAACCTCGCGCGCGACCGCAGCCACCGATTCCCAGTCCCCTTGCGAAGCGGCCGGGAATCCTGCCTCGATGATGTCCACGCCGAGATCGGCAAGCGCCCGCGCCACGCGCAGCTTTTCTTCCCGTGTCATGCTGCAGCCGGGTGACTGCTCGCCGTCGCGCAGAGTCGTGTCGAAGATCTTCACGTAGTCGATATCATGGAGGCTCATCGCGAGGTCATCCTTGTTCAAGTCAGCCATTGCTTGTGCCACGAAATGCGCTCGCACATTTCGCGGCCCAATAACCAGAAACCCCGCCTCGGCGTGTATCCGGGGCGGGGTTTCTGGATTTCGAATCCATCCGGGGGTCAGCCCGGCATCCCACGCCTCTGCGGCCTAAGCAACAGAAGATCGCCGAACAGCCGCGCAGCAATAGACAACGCGCGTGCGGCATCCGTCGCACACATCGATGAATTCGCAAGAATGGGTCGCTGCTGATTCATGCCATGGTGCGCTGCAACATGACCAGATAACAACATAGCTGCGATGCGGCTGTCAACAATAGAAACTGCCCGTGAATCGAGGTACCACACGTGCGAAGTCAACTATCAGCTTGAATCAGTGACTGATTCGTAACCAACGCCGCACCCGGCAATCCCGCAATACCCGCCCGGATTCCTGGCCAGATACTGCTGGTGGTATTCCTCGGCGTAGTAGAAGACGGGCGCCGGCAGCACTTCGGACGAGATCGGCCGGCCAAGCCCCGCCTGGTCGAGCGCGCGCTGATACGCAGCCTTTGATTCTGCCGCCTGGCGTAGCTGGGCATCGTCAGTTGAGTAGATCGCGGAGCGGTATTGCGTGCCGACGTCACCGCCCTGGCGCATGCCCTGGGTCGGGTCATGCGACTCCCAGAAGTACTTGAGCAGTTCGGCATAGCCGATGCGGGCCGGATCGAAGACGACACGCACGACTTCGGTGTGCCCGGTAATGCCCGTGCAGACTTCCTGGTAGGTCGGATTTGGGGTGAATCCGCCCGCATAGCCCGCAGCGGTCGAGTAGACACCCGGCAATTCCCAGAACAGCCGCTCGGCGCCCCAGAAGCAGCCCATGCCGAACATTGCGAGTTGCAGGCCCGCGGGAAACGGCGGCGACAGGCGATTGCCATTGACGAAGTGACGCTCAGGCACCGCCATGGGAGCCTGGCGTCCCGGCAAAGAATCTGCAGCGGTCGGCATGGTTGTCATGCGCATTGTCGCGTCCTAGGCGAGCAGCAGCTCGCGCACACCGTTGATGAAGAACTGAACGCCAATGCAGATCATCAGGAATCCCATGATGCGGGCAATGGCGCCGACACCGGCGCTGCCCAGTTTCCTGCTGAGCTGCTCGGCGGCGCGCAGCACGAAATAGCAGACCAGCGCCGCGACCGCGATGCCGATCACGAC
>JANPCY010000247.1:0-3545 GCA_031431175.1 Steroidobacteraceae bacterium
CACGATCTTCAGCGCGTTGCGCCCCTGTATCGCCGCCCAGGTGTTGCGTGCGATCACGGCCACGCCGCCAAGCGGGTTGAACTGCGGCGGTCCTGGCGTGGCGTCGATTTGAACGACGCGCACAACGCCGGGTACCTTGAGCGCCGCGGCGTCGTCGTAGCTCACGACCTTGCCGGTGGACACCTGCGGTCGCGCGACGACGGCATACAGCATGCCGGGAAGGCGTATGTCGATGCCGTACTGCGCTTTGCCGGTGGCGATGTCCGGCGCATCGACGAGCTTCAACTTGCCGGTACCGATGTAGCGAAACTGCGAGGGATCCTTGAGCCGGATTGCATCCGGCGCAGGCAGTGGCATGCTCGCAGCCGCCTTCGCCAGCGCTCCGTAGCCAAGACGCCGGCCAGTGGCAGTGTGCACGACCTCGTGATTCGTCGCCTGCACTTCGCCGATTGGCACTTGCCAGGATGCGGCGGCGGCCGCCTCCAGCATCTGGCGCGCGGCCGCGCCACAACGGCGCATGGGCATGAAGAAATGGCGCGTGCTGCGCGAGCCGTCGGTGTCCTGATTGCCGTAACGCGCCTCATCGCCGGGAGCCTGCACGACGCGCACACGCGTCCAGTCGGCTTCGAGCTCGTCAGCGACAATCATCGGCATGCCGGTGCGTACGCCCTGTCCCATCTCGGACCGATGGCAGACGATGTTGACGATGCCATCCTCGCCGATCGCAACGAACACCAGCGGGT
The DNA here is from genome assembly GCA_031431175.1 of Steroidobacteraceae bacterium. Classification (GTDB taxonomy): domain Bacteria; phylum Pseudomonadota; class Gammaproteobacteria; order Steroidobacterales; family Steroidobacteraceae; genus SCUD01. The sequence goes on from JANPCY010000247.1 coordinate 744, forward strand.
TGTCAATCCAGCCGTGCGGCATGGCATCCGCGCCGTACTTGGGCGGGTCCTCGGCGCGCAATGCACGAGGATATCCAACGGCGAGCACCAGCCCGCCGAGCGCGGAGGCACTCTGAAGAAACTTGCGCCGACTAAGGTTGGCGATCATCAACGGCGTTTCGGGTGATGTTGCGTCCATGGCCATCGCCTTGCTCAAGTCGAAGGGCGCGTTCATGGCGTCACTCCTTTCTCACCAGCCGCCTGCTTGATGGCAGCGCGGATGCGGCCATACGTGCCGCAGCGGCAGATGTTGCCGGTCATGGCCGAATCAATTTCGGCGTCGGTCGGATTGGGCTTCTGCTTGAGAAGCGCCGTCGCGGACATGATCTGCCCCGTCTGGCAATAACCGCATTGCGGGACACCCAAGTCCGTCCACGCCATCTGCACTGCCTCGCCGATCTTGTCCTCGCCGATCGCCTCGATGGTGACGACCTTCTTGTCAGCGAGCGCGGAGATCGGGGTCACACACGCGCGTCCCGGCTGGCCATCGATATGCACCGTACAGGCGCCACACAGCGCCATGCCGCAGCCAAACTTGGTCCCGGTAAGACCGATCTCGTCGCGCAGCACCCATAGCAATGGGGTATCCGCGGGTAGCTCGATGTCGTATTGCTTGCCGTTGACATTCAGTTTGGTCACCTGGAGCTCCTTCTGCGCCAGAGGTCTTGGCCACGAATCGGGAACGCATGCGCCGCTGCCGCACATGTCCTGCTAATGAAAGCATACGCTTGCTGCAACATGCGTGGAACCCGGTCGGGGTCCATGGCGCCGTCGAACGACTGCTGTCGGCGAGGCCGCCACCTCGATCGCGGCGCGCTAGAGGCTGAATGCGCCGCGTATCAGATGACAATTGAGAGCATCGGCCGGACCGGATACTTCGACAACATCGAATCGCGCCGGCAGTCGGGCGAGCAGGGGTTGCGTGGCGAGCAGCGCCCGCGCCGCGCGGATAATCCGGCTGCGTTTGCCCGCGGTAATGCTGGCGGCGCCGCCGCCAAACTGGTCGCTCGCGCGGTAGCGGACCTCAACGATTGCGAGCGCGGTGCCGTCGATTGCGACGACGTCGAGCTCACCGCCGCGTGCGCGGAAATTGTTCTGCAGGATCTGGTAGCCGATGCGCTCCAGGTGACGTGCCGCTGCCGCCTCTGCGGCGCGGCCGATCTCGAGGTGCGGCGCCGCGCTCACGGAACCAGCGCAGTCGATCCCGCGGCCGGTAACAGCACTGGGCGGCCGTCGACCACCTGGGCCCAGTCGAGTTCGCGATGGACACGGCCCTGGTCGTCGACAGCGAGTCGGCCCGTCAGTCCGGGCAATGGCGTCGACATCTTTCCGCGCAGGCGCCGCAATTCACCGACGAGGCGGAAAGCGTCATAGCCGAATGCATGCAGGCGGCCGCGTGGCCCAGCCCGGTCTGGCCAGACTTTCTCGGCAGTCGCGCGCGCTCCCGCCGCGGGACCGTAAGGATCGAGTACCCACGGCATGTCGAGGAAAATCAGGCCGTTCAGATCCACATTGCTGGTGCCGGCGGGATCGTAGATGTCCGAGGTTGCATAGACCGGCAGCGCGCTCGCGTAATTGAATCGAAGTTGCGTGCGGATCAGGCGGCCAGCCAGGGGCTGGGCCGCGACGAAGATAAATTGCGCATCTGCGCGCGGCGCGCTGCCACGCTGGCCAGTGGTGCGCATCAACTTTTGCAGCAACTCATTGAAGTCAGCTGTGTCCGGTGCATAGTCGGCCCGGTCCAGGAGCTGACCGCCGGCCGCGACGAATTCGGCGGCAAAGGCAGTCTGCACGCGCCGCCCCCAGTCCGATTGAGGAACCAGCGCCAGCCCTGCCATGTGACCGTCCGCGATCGCGCGGCGCGCCACCTGCCGGGCTTCATCTTCCGGTGACAAGGCATATTGATAGAAACGTTCCGGCACGACGACAGCGTCCGGCAGAAAATTGAGCGCGAGCGTCGTGGCACGCCCGTCGACGAGCGACGCGAGGCGCGCAACTTCTTCGCGTGTCAGCGGGCCCACCACGAAATCGCTGCCGTCCGCAAGCGCCTGGAGGTAGCTGGAGGGCGCATCGCGGGCTGCAACGTCATAGATGCGCAGGCGTGGACGGTAGGCGGCGCCCTGCTCGTAATACGCGCCGAGAAAGCCGTCGCGCACCGCAATGCCAGCGGCCTCGGCTCGCCCTGACAATGGCAGCAACAGTGCAATCTGCCGCGGCAGGTCGCTGCTCGAAGCGGGCTTGTCCAGCAGATCGCGCCATAGCTCTTCGGAGGCCGGATGCGCGGGAAAGCGCGAGCGCCAGGTCTGCACGCGCCGTTGCACGCCGAGCGCGCCCGCCCTGGCATCGGCCAGGATGCGCCCGAGTTCGAGCCAGCCCGCGAGTACTGCATCGGCATCTGCCGGCGCCCGGATATCCGCGCCACGACCCAGCGCTGCGCGGATGCCGTCGAGGATCAGGCGCTGATTGGCCTTGCGCCCCGCTGCGTCGGTGAGCAGGCGCTCGCGTGCAATAAGACTCGAGACTGCGTCAGGCACGCGTTTCGTGCTGAACTGGATGCGCGCGCGGGTCGCAAGCGCGGCCGCATCGCCGGCATCCGGAATCTCGCGCATCAGTGTCAGTGCGCGCTGGGTCTCGCCACGCGCAAGTGCAATTTCCGCCTCGATGCGCACGCGCTCGCGCGCATCCGCCGTCGCGATGGGTGGCACGAGCATCCCGATGGCGGCCCCGGCGGCGGCAACCTCGTTTGCCGCCAGCCACTCGACC
>JANPCY010000248.1:0-2456 GCA_031431175.1 Steroidobacteraceae bacterium
GACAATCCACTGCCGCCCGGTGAAGAACACCGACGCACTCGCCAACCCCGAGGCGCTCGAACACTTTCGCAATCGGCCTGAATTGCAAGCCTGAGCCGCATGCCAGGCCCCACACCGCTGACAGAGCGTTGCCAGACCTTGCTCGGTGCGCGGGGGCAGTCGCTTGATGAAATGCAGCGACAGGTGCTGACCCGTCTCGAAGACCTGCGGCGGCGGCTCATCGCGAGACAGACGAGCCCCTCGCTGATCAAGAGAGGCCTTAGTCTGCTGCCAGGCGCACGCCGGGCTCCACTGCGCGGCCTCTGGCTCCGGGGCGGTGTCGGCCGCGGCAAGACATTCCTGGCAGATCAGTTCTATGGAGAATTGCCGCTTGCGGAGAAGCGCCGCGAACACTTTCATCGCTTCATGCAGGAAGTGCATGCGGGCCTGAGGCAACATCGCAACACACCCTCACCGCTCCAGCACATAGCCGAGGGCATCGCCCGACAGACATGCGTGCTGTGCTTCGACGAGTTCGCGGTCAGCGACGTCGCGGATGCGATGATCCTCGCATCACTTCTGGAAGCACTTTTCAAGAATGGCGTGACCCTGGTCGCGACTTCAAATCTCGCGCCAGGTGAGCTCTATCGCGTCGGCCTGCAGCGCGCGCGGTTCCTGCCGGCAATCGGGTTGATCGAGCGTCATTGCAGGATCATGGAGCTGGATGCCGGCGTCGATTACCGGCTGCGCCGGCTGGAGCGCGCGCTCTTGTTCCTCGGCCCGGAAATCGCGGAAGCTGAATCGCGCATGGCCGCGGAGTTCGAGCGCATGGCGGAAGGGCCCGGGGTCGCCGACGCCGATGTGCAGGTCGAAGGCCGGCCCGTTCGTGCACTTCGCAAGGCGGAGGACCTGGTCTGGTTCGGATTCCGCGAGCTTTGCGAAGGACCGCGCTCCGTCGCGGACTACATCGAGATTGCGCGCTGCTATCACACCGTGCTCGTGAGCCGCGTGCCCATCATGGATGCCGGCGCCGATGACGCTGCGCGGCGCTTCATCACGCTGGTGGATGAGTTCTACGACCGCGGCGTCAAGCTGATCCTGTCCTCGGGAGCCGACACACCGGAGGGCATCTATCGCGGAGAACGGCTCGCCCTCGAGTTCCGCCGCACCGCGAGCCGGCTGCACGGGATGCAGGGGCGCGAGTATCTTGCGAGGCCGCACCGGCCCTAGGCAAGCGGAGCGGCCGGATCAGCCGCGCTGCGGCAAATCGCCCGCCTGGCGCCGTCGCGCGGGTAGTCGTCGGTCTTGTTCAGCCAGCCTTTGCGAAGAGGCGAATAGACATCCACGTCCAGCGTGTATTCGAGCGCCTCGGCGGAATGAGGCAGATGCGGTGGAATCACCAGCACTTCGCCACAGCGGCCTTGAAATGGTGCTCATCGTGCTCACCCGAAATCATGCGCCTGGAGACGGCTCCTTTAATGGATTCCGCGGGACTGTCAATCCAACGGTGATGCCGCAAGCCTGTCGATTCGATCATGATCCGGTCCGTTGCCCTGGGCAGACTTCTGTGTGCGCGCCCACGCTACAATCCCGCAATGGGGATGCTGAGTCTGCCCGCTTTCTGCGTCGAGCTGGGCGCGATCATCTGGATCAACCTGCTGGTTTCAGGCGACAACGCCGTGATGATCGCGCTTGCCGCGCGATCGCTCCCTCCGCAGCAGCAGAAGCTGGCGATATTCTGGGGCAGCACAGCGGCCGTGATGCTGCGCGTCATCCTGACCATTTTCGCGGTCGTCTTGCTGACCCTGCCATGGCTGAAGCTCATCGGTGGCGCGCTGCTCCTCTGGATCGGCGTAAAGCTCCTGGCGCCGAGAAGAGATGACGGCGAGTACTCAGCGCATGGCAAGCTGTGGCTGGCGGTCAGGACGATCCTGGTCGCCGACCTGATCATGAGCCTTGACAATGTGATCGCCGTCGCCGCAGCGGCGAACTCGGTCGCTATCACCCCCGATCTCGAGAACATGAAGTACGTGCTGCTGATCCTCGGCCTCGCGATCAGCATCCCGATCGTCATTTTCGGCAGCGTCATGATGCTGAAGGTCATGGAACGGTTTCCGGTGATTATTGTGCTCGGCGCGGCACTACTCGGCTGGATAGCGGGCGATATCATGGTGACCGACCCGGTGATCACCGATTGGGTCCAACAACATGCCGCCTGGTTGCGTGACTGGCACGTAGCGCCGATTGCCGGGGCAGTGTTCGTGACTGCGTGCGGCAGATGGAGCAGGCGGGAAATCAAGGCCCCGGGCGCGCCCTGACCGGACTTGCGAGCATTCAGGTGTCGTTGCGCAGGTAGGCGTCCGATTTGTTCAGCCAGTCCGCGCGTGGCGGTGAAAACACATCGACATCGAGTGTGTCCTCGAGCGCAACCGCGGCGTGAGGCACGTTCGGTGGAATCACCAGCACCTCACCCGCAG
>JANPCY010000249.1:0-5198 GCA_031431175.1 Steroidobacteraceae bacterium
ACTGCGGCCGGATGTACTGGTCAAGGGCGGCGACTACTCTGCCAAGGATATCGTCGGGGCACGAGAGGTGGAATCGTGGGGCGGACGGGTTGTAATCATTCCGCTGGTGGAGGGATACTGCACCACGTCGATGATCGACAAGTTGTCCGGTGACTGCTTACAACCCGTTGCCGATGCGTCGGACCTGGTTGATGCGAACGACCGGTGAGCGATTCGCGATCCAGGTACGTTTATCTGCTGGCCGTGGCGAGTTCGGTCCTGGGGCTGGGGCTGATGATGCTGGCCCTTCTCTATTTTCAGCTGCCGCGCACTCTGGGTATCGGTTTGTCGCTCGTCGTGCCATTTCTGCTTGGAGGTCTGTTCGGGCTCTGGCGGCCCGGGCCCTCAGTGCTTCTGGGGCTGTGCGCGAGCGCTGCGTTCTTTGTCTATTTCGGAATCGTGTTCATAGCCCTGTTGTACAACGCTGAAAGGGACTGGTTGGTGGCGTTCCTGACTGTCGGCACATTTGCTTCCGGCTGGCTCGGAGCGTTGGCTGGCGGACGTGCGGCTCTGGCGAGCCGCCGATGATCAAAGATGCTCGTTCCGTCGCCGATGGCAGCCGCATCAAGACCGACCTATGCGTCATTGGCGGCGGCCCGGCTGGAATCTCGATTGCCCGGGAGTTCATCGCCCGAGGCCTGCAGGTCTGCTTGCTGGAGGCGGGGGGACTGGAATATGACGACGGAACACAAGCTCTCTATAAAGGCGAGAACATCGGCCACCCGTATTACGACTTGAACGTATTGCGGCTGCGTTTCCTTGGCGGCGGGACCAATCATTGGGGTGGCTGGTGCCTGCCCCTGGATTCCATCGACTTCGAGGCCCGCCCTGGTATTCCTGACAGCGGCTGGCCGATTGACTTCGAGCATCTGGAGCCGTTTTATCGGCGGGCAGCCGAGGTCTGTAATGCCGGAGAATATGACTACGATCCACAGCGCTGGGAAGACGAGTCTCAGCCACGCCTGGCGCTTGCTGAAGACAAGTTCCTGTCCGCAGTCATGAAGAGGGCCCAGACGTTTTTTGGCCAGTTCTATCGGGATGAGCTGGACCGCAGCTCCAATATTCATCTTTACTTGTACGCCAACGTCGTCGAACTGGAGACTGATTCGAACGCGCGCAGCGTCAAAAGTGTCCGTGTAGCCACCCTGCAGGGCGCCCGGTTCCACGTCGACGCGAAGGTCTTTGTTCTCGCAACGGGCGGTATCGAGAACCCGCGCCTTCTCCTCGCATCCAACAAGGTTCAAAGCGCAGGACTCGGTAACGGGAATGACCTGGTTGGACGGTTTTTCATGGAGCACCTGATGGTGCCGGGCGCGATGTTCCTGCCGGCGGACCCCACTTTCTCTCTCGCCTACTATGAGGAGCCTCTTTCGGAGAGCGTCATGGGTACCGGCTTCCTGCGCGTGGCGCCTGAGTTGATGCGCGACAAGAAACTTCTCAACGCGCGCCTCCTGGTCATGCCCGGCATGGCACAAGAACTGGCGATGAAGGAATCGGCCGGCGTGTCGTCAGCCACGCTATTGTGGGGCGCAGTCCGGGCTGGGAGATCGCCTGGCGATCTGAGTTTGCATATCGCGAATGTCATCGGCGATCTGGACAAGATTGCGATTTACAGCTACAGGCGCGCGTTTCGCAGTCCGGCCGATCCAGTCTCCCTTAAGTATGAGATCGAGCAGGCTCCCGATCCGGAGAGCAGGGTGACGCTGGGCCCGGAGCTGGATGCGCTGGGCACGCCGCGGGTCCGGCTCAACTGGAAGTTCGGAGATCTCGAGCGACGGACCCTGCGGCAAGTAAGCGAAGCTCTTGCGATCGAGGTGGGTCGCGCAGGACTGGGAAGAATCCAGATCGTAGACGATGATGAAACAGGGTGGCCACCTGGACTGCGTGGCAGCTGGCATCAGATGGGGACAACCAAGATGAATGCCGATCCCGCGCACGGCGTGGTCGACACCGACTGCAGGGTCCACGGTGTTGCGAATCTTTTCATTGCTGGCAGCTCCGTTTTCCCAACCAGCGGTACGAGCAATCCGACCATGACGATCGTCGCTCTTGCTTTGAGACTGTCGGATCACATCAAGGGCCTGTTCCAGCAGGGCATGTAGGGAAGCGTCGATATGCCACAATCCAGGCGCCGGTTTCTGTTGCTGCTATTGTCAGCGTCGTCATTTGCACGGGTCTGGCCGGGCGGCGCGTCGCAGGCTGCGGTTCTCGAACCGGAGTCACGTCGTGCGGCAGAACTGGTCATCGAGCTGTTTGGCCATCCAGAAAGCGCCAGGATCGTGGGCGCCGCCTATCTGGGCGCGAGACCTGGGCCGGCTGATGTCGGTGCGCTGTTGCGAGACGTGTTTCCGGATGCGGCATGCCGAACCCACGGCCGGACAAGTTCTGTACGCGATCTGTGCATTGGATTCGATGAGCGCAGCCGCTCGGACTTTGAAAACGGACGGGTCGCCCGCATCGCTGGCTGGGTGCTCTCGGAGACGGAAGCGAAACTTTGCGCAATTGCGGCTCTTACATGAGCCAGGAGAAGAACTCCGTGACCGATCCTGAGCTGACAAAATTCTCGCTCGCTGCCCGTCTTGAGCCATTTGACTCCTACTGGCAGAGCCCGGATGACGTCGAAAGCGGCTACAAATCGTTTTTCGAGTACTACCGCCACAACTATATGCCACTGCTGCCCGACGATCGGCAGGTGCAGATACTGGTCGTCAGCTGCGGGCCGGGATACCTGCTCAATGTCCTGAAACAGGCGGGATATGCGAATGTTCTCGGTATTGATTCCGACGCCCGGAAGATTGAGCCGGGCCTGGCCCGTAATCTGAATTGCAGGCCGGCAGGCGCGTTTCCGTTCCTGACGGGGACGCAGGAACGTTACGACGTGATAATCCCGGAGCAGGAGCTCAACCATCTGACGATGTCGGAAACGATCGACTTCCTGAATCTTTGCCGCACGCGTCTCAAGCCGAATGGGCTGTTGATAGTCTATGGCCTGAACGGCGCCAATCCCCTCGTCGGATCCGAGAACCTGTCGCAGAACATCGATCACTTCTACACATTCACGGAACACAGCCTGAAACAGCTCTTGCAGCTTTCGGGCTTCAGGGACATAACGATCCTGCCATTGAAGATCTACGTCTTCTGGCGCAATCCGCTGAACTATGTTGGCCTGCTGACGACGGGGCTGTTCGAGTTCTTCTTCCGCATCATGTTCAAGCTGTACGGAAAGGACGTCAAGGTTCTCTCGAAGAAGATTATGGCGACTTGCCGAGCCTGAGGCTTTCGACTTGCACGCCGGTTCTAGCTGACCACCCGTCTTGCCTTCACGCGGAGATAGGCGTCGAGGACCTCGGGCGCCCGCAAGTCGTTGTAGCAGCGGCGGCCGTACGGGCACGGCGGAAATTCACCGAGCCGGTCCCACGTGACGCACGGAATGCATGCATAGCCTTTGCGGACGCCAATGTGATCTTCGCCGGGTGGCTTGAAGCGTTCCATTACACCCGGCCCCCACAACGAGACTGTGCTGCATCCCATGGCCGCCGCCATGTAGAGGATGCCGCCGTCGCATGCAATCAGAATCTTGCTGTGCTTCAGGATACCGAGCACTCCGGGCAGATCCAATTTGCCGACGAAGCTGGTAACGCCAGCATCATCACCAAGTTCGCGCAAAACCTCGTGCGAATCCGCAAGATCGCTGGCTGAACCAATGAGAAGCACGCGTACATTGCCGTCGTCAGCCTTGATGAGCCTGATAAGCGCGGCGAACTCTGACATTACCCATCGATGGTGCGGCTTAAGAACGCCGACCGCGATGGCGATGACGAAGTGTCGCTGCGGGTCGATCCCGGCGGCCTCCAGCATCTCTCTTGCGCCTGTTCGTTCGCTATCCGAAAGCGGGAGCCTCAGGTCCTGCGCACTAACCGTGGGCGCGGTGATTCCAATTGCACGAAGTTGGCGCAGCATGTTGTCTGATTCGAAGTGATTGTCACCCGAGTAGCTCACGAGATTCGTATACAGGTGACGCCTCGAGTTGGTGTCGAAGCCCACCCGAACCGTGGCGCCGGATAACCAGCCGACGATTGACGAAGTGCGACGAAACGGCTCCAGGTCGAACAATAGGTCGTAGTGGCCCCGCCACAGCCCACGAGCACTGTGCAGCAGCTGAGAAGGGTCATCGACCACGAGCAGTTCATCTTGCAACTGAGCCAACTGGAACACCGCAGCATTCTTGCGAACGCACAGAACGGTGATGCGGGCCTTTGGAAAGAACCGCTTGAGCACGCGCAGGAAGGCAATGCTCATCAGCGCGTCACCGAGCCCGCCGGGTCGTATCACCAGAATGCGGGGAGCATCGGTTGCGAGCGCGACAATTACCTGGCGGCTGGAAGGACGCAATCTGGCGATCATGACAATGACGTGAAACACCGCCCGAAACAGTGTCTTGTCCAGCGCCAGCAGGATTCCCCGGTTCATGGGTTCGTGCCACTCATGTTGGAAAGCGCGAGCCTAGCGCGTTCATCTCGCGAAGGATGCGATCTTCGTTCCATCCGTGTTCTGCCGCGATCAGTCTCGCGCATTCTGCAAGAGCATCCTCTCCAGGATGACCACCGGTGGCGATGTCCGTGCGCCTGAAAACCACGTCGCCTAGCGTCATGGCCATTTCCTCACGCACGGCATGAATGACCTCCGCCTTCAAGGCCTGCGACGCACCGATGTGCCCAGAAAGTGCTGCATTGTCCGCTGCGTACTTTAGAACTGACCCGTACTCCGTACCGTAGTTGTGAACCAGGCCACGAATTTGCTCCGCGCCCAGTGCTGCGCCGTTGCGCCGGACAGCGTCCTTCACAAGATCTTCGAAGTTCCGGAAATCTCCACCATGGATTGGAGTCTCCTCCGTGCGTGAAGGCCTGGCAGTCTGGCCGCTCTTTTTTAATATCAGGTTGATGGCCTCTTGACCCATCCCACGAGCCGTCGTTGCGCGTACGCCCATCAGGGTAACAAGACCCACGACCCCGTGCTCGGCCGCATGATCGATCAGCATCGAGCGGTGACCGAATCGAAGATTTCGCTGCCCCGGAACGTTCTCGCCGAACAACGTCAGCCCCGCATAGACCATCGATACGTCCTCGCGACGAATCCCAAGGTCAATGTCCGAAGAATTG
>JANPCY010000250.1:0-2060 GCA_031431175.1 Steroidobacteraceae bacterium
CAACCGCGCTCGAGCGCGTCCCAGGCCCGCTCCGGCTCGCCGAGGTCGTCGAGTTCCTTGAACAGGCCAAAGAGCAGATGCGGCAGGTTGCCGGGTTCGGCGCCACCATCGTCCCGCAGCAATCTCTCGAGGCGTTCGACATGATTGCGCCCCGGCGTCTGCGGGCGGAGTTTCGCGAGCGCCCAATGCGCCCTGGCAAAGGTCGGGCGGGCGAGCACGCAGGCCTCCAGTTCGGCCTCGGCCGCATCCAGTTCCCCGCATTGCAGCAGCGACACCCCTGCCAGATAACGGGTCGCCGGCGTGTCGAGCCCCAGGCCGCGGGCCCGGCGCAGGAGGCCGAGTGCTTCGGCCGGTCGGCCCGCACTGACCAGCATCCGGGCCATCTCTGCGAGCACGGGAATGGTTTGGCAGCCGGAGCGATCGATGGTCTCGGCACAGCGGACGAAGGCCTCGGTTTCACCCAGTGCCAGCAGCCGCCGGGCCAAGGCCTCCAGTGCTTCGGGCGCGCGCGCGCCGGCCTGAAATGCCGCCATGACTTCGGCGGTGGCCACGCGCAGGTCACCCTGGCGGGAGGCGATGACAGAGAGCCGCAGGCGCGCCGGGATTTCGAGTGCCCCGCCGACGAGCGCCATGTACGCGGTGCTCGCCTCGGCAAGCATTGAGCGTTGCATCAGCGCTTCTGCCCTTTTCCAGCCGGCCAGGGCAGCATCGCCATCGCTGCGAGTGGCTGGCATCACCCGCTCGCGGCGCGATCCTGTCGGGCCAGTGCCTGCAGCAGGGGCTGCAGTTGCGTGGCATAGGGCTTCCAGCGCGCGGCGGCCCGCGGTGCCAGCACGCTGCGCACCTGTACGGCACTGGCGGTGGCAACGCCGCGCGTTCGCGACGCCGGATCGAGCATCGCCGCCTCAAACGCAAATCCGCAATGCGCGGCGATCCGGCGCAGGCAGTCCTCCGTATTGCCGACCAGGGCCTCGTAGGGCACGTCCAGGATCCGTTCTGGAAATTGTTCGCGCCAGTGCGCAATCAGATGGCGATACAGCCCGAAGTAATCCGCCAGTTCCTGCTGGTCGTAGGAATACGGACAGGCGTCGGAAAAGAGCTCGCGCAAGCCGGAGAAACAGGTTTCCACGGGATCGCGCACCATGTGCAACACCCGGGCCTGCGGCAGCGCCGCGAAGATGAAGGCCAGGTTCAGGAAATTGGACGGCAGCTTGTCCACGCAGAAGCGCTTGCCGGCAATACGCCAGGCGACGCTCTCGAGATAGCCGCGGCCGATGGCGGTGAAATCGAATCCGGGCGCGCGCTCGACGATCGTCGCATCCAGAGGGCCGCGACAATGATGATCGGCGGCCCGGCGCAGCTGCGCGGTGAAGTCGTATAGCTCGCCCATGGCGCGGACCTGGCTGTGCCCGGCCAGCAATTGCTCGAGCAACGTCGTGCCGGCGCGATGCATGCCAACGACGAAGATCGGCACGACGTCAGTTATTTCTCCTTCGGCTGCGGCTGCGGCTGCGAGCGACGGCAGGGCCACGAGTTGGTCGACGAGCATGCGCGCGACTTCCGGATCGTAGTCCACACGGCTGCGCTGGGCGGCGCAGGCGCTCGCCAGCGCCTCCCAGGCTTCGTGAAACCGCCCCAGATCGTCGAGTTCTTTGTGCAGCGCATAGCCGAGCAGCGCCAGGTCGCCGGCGCTGCGGCCGGGCCGCGCCAGTTCCGCGCGCAGCCGCTCCACGTGATTCTCATCCGCTGACCAGGTCCGCAGCCGCGCCAGCAGCCAGTGCGGCTGGGCGAGCTCCGGGGCATGGTGGATACAGCGGACCAGCTCCCGTTCGGCCTCATCAAAGTGCCCGAGCCAGGTCAGGACCTGGCCGCGCGCCGCCAGCGTCGGCGGATAGTCCGGGTCTCCGCGCCGGGCCTCGTCCAGCAAGCGCAGGGCTTCCGCCGGCTGGTTCAGGAGCCCGAGCTGCGCGGCGAAAGTGAGCAGGAGCGGGATGCTGATGCGCTCGGGCGGCGGCAGCCGATCCTGGCACGCCCGGATCGCCGCCGATTCGTTGAAGCGG
>JANPCY010000251.1:0-4155 GCA_031431175.1 Steroidobacteraceae bacterium
ATTTTTACGAATCCGAAACACCGGCTCACGGAAGACTACATCACGGGTCGATTCGGCTGAGTACGAAAAAGCCATTCGGTGCGGGCGAGGTGGGCGGGGTCCCGCTCGTGAACTCGTAAGTTCCGGCGGAGTTCACGAGCGGGAACCCCGCCCGGATCCCGCCCGCGCCCGCGCAGACGCTCTTACATCCTGAGCAGTTCGTTGATGGAAGTCTTGGCCCGCGTCTGCGCGTCGACTTTCTTGACGATCACTGCGCAGTACAGTGAGTGGGAACCATCCGGGGCCGGAAGATTGCCGGGCACGACGACTGAGCCCGCGGGCACGCGACCGTAAGTGGTGGTGCGGGTTTCGCGATCGTAAATGCGCGTGCTGGCGCCGATGAAGACGCCCATCGAGAGCACGGAGCCGCGCTCCACAATGACACCCTCAACGACCTCCGAGCGGGCGCCGATGAAACAGTCATCCTCGATAATCGTCGGTTGTGCCTGCAGCGGTTCGAGTACGCCGCCGATGCCAACACCGCCCGACAGGTGCACATTGCTCCCGATCTGCGCACAGGAGCCGACCGTCGCCCAGGTGTCGACCATCGTGCCCCGGCCGACGTAGGCGCCGAGATTGACAAAGCAGGGCATCAGGACGGCATCTGCGGCGACATGCGCGCCCGCGCGCACGATCGCACCCGGCACCACGCGCACGCCATCAGCGCGGAATCTGGCCGCGTCATATGCGCCGTACTTCAATGGCAGCTTGTCGTAGAAGCGCAGGGCTCCGGCGTCCTGCACGGCGTTGTCGTGGGTGCGAAAGTAGAGCAGCACGGCTTTCTTGAGCCATTCATTGACGCGCCAGCCGCTGGCGCTGGGCTCGGCGACGCGGGCCTCGCCGCTGCCCATTAATTGCAAGCAACGAGCCAGGGCATCCAGCAACTCGCGTGGCGCGTGGCCGGGCGAAAGTCCGGCACGGTTCTCAAACGCCCGCTCGATGATTGCCCGAAGCTGGTCCATGGATGAATGGCGCTCAGGCAGCGGCATCGCGCGCATCCAGCACGTGCTGCAACGCCTCGGCGAGTGCGGTGCGTCGCGCTTCGTTGAGCGGGCGGCTGATCTCGTCTGTCACGTAGAAAACGTCCTCCGCGCGCTCGCCGACCGTCATGATCTTGGCGCCGTGCAATTCAACGCGCTGGTCCCACAGCAGCTTGCCGATTTCGGACAGCAGGCCCGGCCGGTCTCCTGCGACAACCTCGAGGATGGTACGCCCATTCTTCGCGTCATCGCTGAATGTCACCTGGGTCGGTGTCGTGAACATGCGCGTCTGCCGCGGCATGCGCCGGGTCACGGTCGGCGTCGATGCATTTTCTTCGGTCAATGCCTGGGCAAGCTGGCGCTCGATGCCGGCCATGCGCTGGCGGTCGGTGATCGGCATGCCGGTGTCTTCGAGCACCAGGTAACTGTCGAGACTGGCTCCATCAATCGTCGGCGTGATGCGCGCATCCTGGATGCTGAGACCCATCTGGTCGAGCGCGGCGGTCGTGCGGGCGAAGCTGTGGTGACGGCCGCGGGTATGGACCAGCACGACGGTTGCGCCGCCGCGGCCCGGATGCTCGGCCACGGCGACCAACGGGCTGCTGTCGACGGGTTTGCGCGCGGCGAGTCGTTCGGTATGCCAGGCGATTTCCGCGGCGGAATGCCGGAGAAAATAGGTATCGGTGTGGACCGACCAGATTGCGTCGACGGTCGCGGCTTCGACACCGGCCAAGGCCAGCAGCTCGCGCGCCTGTGACTGGGTTTCGGCAATCAGTTGTTCGCGGTCAATCGGACTCTCGAGGCCGCAGCGCAGCGCGCGCTTGACGCGCTCGTAGAATTCGTCAAACAGCGTGGCTTTCCAGGAATTCCACAGCTTGGGATTGGTGCCGCGCACGTCGGCGACGGTCAGCACATAGAGATAATCGAGACGGGTCTGGTCTCCGACTTCGCGCGCAAATGCGTTGACGACCTGCGGGTCCGCGATGTCCTGTTTCTGTGAAGTCACCGACAGCTTCAGGTGATTACGCACCAGCCAGGCGACCAGCCGGGCGTCGTAGCGCGACAAGCCCTGCTCGAGGCAGAAGGCCTCGGCGTCCACGGCGCCCAGTTCGGAATGGTCGCCACCGCGACCTTTGGCGATGTCGTGGAATATCGCGGCCAGGTAGGCAAGCTGGGGCCTCGGCAGCGAGCGGAAGAGTTCTGCGAGCTTCGGGAATTCGTGGTCATAGCGCTCGAGCGCGAAGCGGCGCAGGTTGCTGACCACGAACAAGGTGTGCGCATCCACCGTGTAGGCGTGGAACAGGTCGTACTGCATGCGGCCGACGATGCGCCCGAACGCCGGGATGTAGCGGCCCAGGACACCGTACAGATTCATGCGGCGCAACTCGTGGGTCACGCCGGCGGGAGCTTCCAGGATCTCGAGGAACAAACGGTGATTGCGCGGGTTCTGCCGGAATTCCTCGTCAATCAGCCACAGATTCTGGGTGACGAGCCGGATCGTGTTCGCGCGCACGCCCTTGAGTGCCGGATTCTGCTGCAACACGAGAAACAACTCGAGGAGCGCCGAAGGGTATCG
Source organism: Steroidobacteraceae bacterium (assembly GCA_031431175.1). Classification (GTDB taxonomy): domain Bacteria; phylum Pseudomonadota; class Gammaproteobacteria; order Steroidobacterales; family Steroidobacteraceae; genus SCUD01. The sequence continues at coordinate 2,596 of JANPCY010000251.1, forward strand.
CAGGAAGACGTCTTCGCCCGTCACCTCGAGAAATTCGTCGCGCTCCTGGAAATGACGGGAGAGCGGCAGCGCCGGCGCGCCCCGGTCGGTCAGGATCTCCTCGCGGAAATGCTGCAGCAGGAGTTCGTTCAGCCAGCTGACGAACATCGCGGTCCGGTAGTAACGTTGCATGAATTGCTCGACCGCGAGCGTGTAAGTCGCATCCTCGTAACCGAACAAGCGCGCGAGGCGGATCTGATGATCGAACAGCAGGCGGTCTTCGCGGCGCTGCGTGACCAGGTGGAGCGCAAAGCGGATGCGCCACAGGTAGGACTGCGCGGTCTGCAACTGCGCAAGCTCACGCGCGGTCAGGAATCCCTGGCTCGCGAGTTCCTGCAGGGTGTCGGCGCCGAAATGGCGCTTGGCGACCCAGCCGATCGTCTGCAGGTCGCGCAAGCCCCCAGGGCTCTGCTTTACATTCGGCTCGAGATTGTAGGCCGTGTCGTGGTAGCGGTGATGGCGCTCCGTCTGCTCGCGGACCTTGGCATCGAAAAAATCGCGAGCCGACCACAATCGGTCCGGCGCCAGTGCGCGTCTCATCGCGGAGAACAGTTGCTCCGGGCCGGCGAGCAATCGCGCCTCAATCAGTGTGGTCGCGACACTGATGTCAGCCAGCGCCTCACGCTGGCAGTCGTCGATCGTGCGGACGCTGTGGCCGATTTCGAGGCCGATGTCCCACAGGAATGTCAGGAATCTTTCGAGCGCCGTGGTCCAGCCCGGCTGCTCGCCTTGCGGCAACAACACCATGACGTCGATGTCGGAGCAGGGCAGCAGCTCGCCGCGACCGTAGCCGCCGACCGCAACCAGGGCGAGGTCGCCGCCAATTGCGCCCGCATGCATCGCCCAGGCACGCACCAGCAGCGCATCCACCAGCAGGGCGCGGTCGCGTACCAATGCCTCGACGGGTTCGTCCGCGTGGAAGCGCCGCGCCAGCTCGCGATCGCCTTCCTCGAGCACCGCGCGGTATTCGCGCAGTGGCTCACCGGCGGCGGGAAGCCGGTCCTTCAGCCCAGCGACATAAGTCCAGGGAATTGCTGCAACTGCCGCGACGGGTACCGGCCCCTCGCTTGCCTCGGTGAGACCAGAACGCATCGCTCAAGTACGCGCGCGGTCGGCGCTGCCCAGTGTGAGAACCTCGAATCCGTCTGTCGTGACCAGCAAGGTGTGCTCCCACTGGGCGGACAGCGAGTGATCCTTCGTGACGACGGTCCAGCCATCGCCCAGGAGCCGTACCTGGCGCCGGCCTGCGTTGACCATCGGTTCGACCGTGAATGTCATGCCAGGCTTGATCTCGAGTCCGGTGGCCGGCTCACCGTAGTGCAGCACCTGCGGATCCTCATGGAAAATGCGGCCGATACCGTGACCGCAGTATTCGCGCACCACCGAATAGCCCTGGGACTCGACATATTGCTGGATGGCGTGGCCCAGGTCGCCGAGCCGGTGGCCCGGCGCAACCTTGCGAATTCCAAGCCACATCGCCTCGAACCCGATACTGCAAAGCCGCCGGGCCTGAACCGAGCA
>JANPCY010000252.1:0-2916 GCA_031431175.1 Steroidobacteraceae bacterium
CGAACCGGATGCGCTGTTCGGCATAATGCGGCGCCTGGATCAGCAGTTCGCGCGTACCTGCGCCAAGTTCATATTCGCCGGGCAGCTTGCCGCGCACGGCGCCATCCACCGAGAGCGTCGCGGCAACGCCGCCGGTGTCAAATGCGACGATTCCCGGCAGGCGCTCGAGCGCGACGACGATGCGCTGCTGCGCCACCTTGCCGACCTTGACCGGCATCGCTGCCTTCGCAAATCCCTCGGCCTCGACCAGCAATTCGTAGTCGCCCGGCGGCACGAGGTAACTTCCCTTCAGGCCGAAGTCGAGCATCGTGCCTTTGAACTCGATGTCGTCCGGATCGACCTGCGGGCTTGTGACGACCTGAACCGTCGTCGCGGCCATCATGAAGCCCAGCACCAGCAGCGCAACTGCGACGGCGCCCCACTGCGTGAGCTTGCGCCAGTTCCGTGGCGCGCGCGGGCGCTCGCCGTCACTGTGGCGCGGCGCATAGGCGACGACCGCGATCGGCAGCCGGTCACCCTGATCCGTCGCGGATTCGAATGGCTGGCCCTCGAACTCCGGCGGCCTTGTGACATTCGCGATGCCGCCGTGCCGGACGACGATCGTGCGCCTGCCGTCGCGCTCTTCCAGCGCGAAGCTGACGCCGTCCATCACCGCGGGCTGGCCCGCCTCGGGCGTCACGCGCAGGCCCTGTCCGTCCACATTCACGCAAGCGCGAATCTCACCGGGCGCGCAACCGGGAATCACGACGGCTGCGCCCGGGCCGCCGACCGTCAATGGCAGGTCCGACGGCAAGAGCGGCCGTTCACCGAGCGGTTCAGCGAGCCACAGTTCGCTCAAATCGTTTCCTCGCACTTCACCACGACCGCCGCCAGCCCTGAGCCCGGCATCAATACCACTTCACGCCGCACGTCCCGGAAACCGGTACGCGTGCCAACCACCGTATAGCGGCCGGGCAGCAATTCGACGTCGCGCCGCGAGAAGGTACCGTATTGGCCGATGCGATAGATCGCGACGCTGGTCAGGCCGTCCGATTCGAGACTCAGCCGCACTGGTATTTCCGCCGCTGCGGCGAGGCCTGCCAGGTCCCGTGCCGCCGCGGCCAGTTGCTGGCGCGGGTTGCCAGCCGCGTCTGCCATCGCCAGCACGGTACGCGCCTCGGCGCGGCCCGCCGGATCCCATAACCGCTCCTGATGCTGCATGAGCGCATCGATTCGCTGCTGCAGTTCCATGCGCGACTTGCTGCGCGCGATTCCCTCGCGCGCCGACGCGAGCCCCGGCTCCAGGCCCGCGGCTTCCCGCCATGCCGCGAGGGCCTCGTCCCAGCGTTCATCACTCTCGGCGCTCGCGGCGCGGGCCTCGAGCAGCTGAAGTGCAGACACACGCTGGCCCTGGTCGAGCGATGCCAGCGCGTCGCGTGCTTCCCTGGAATCCGGCCGCAGCGCCAGTGCCTGCCGGAATGCCGTTCGCGCCGGTGCCGTGCGGCCTGCCGCAAGATCCGAAATTCCGCGCGACATCGCCGCAGCAAAGGCCTCGTCCGACTTGCGGGCCGCAAGCCGTGCGAGTCCCTCGGCTGCCCCCGGCGCCGCGGCATCGAGCGCTAGAGCCTTCCTGAATTCCCGCTCGGCCTCCGCGAGCCGGCCCGCGTGTTCCTGCGCGACCGCGGCATCCACAAGCGCGAAGGCCTGATCCAGCCGCGCAGTCCGCTCGATACCGGCACGAGCGGCAGCATGTTCCGGCTCGATCGCGAGTGCGGACTCGAATGCCGCGCGCGCATCGGCGGTCTTCCCCTGCGCGAGCGCCGCCTTGCCGCGATTCAACGCCTTCTGCAGCGCGCCGGGCCGTTCTTTCTCAAGGCCGGCCAATTTCCCGGCTGCCGATTCCCAGCTCTGCTGGGCAATCGCGTAGTTGCCGACCGCGTAACTCTGCGCGGCTTGCCCGCCCTGGACACGGGCCGCTGCGAATACATCGGTCGCCCAGATCGCGGCCGCACGCGTGTCGAGCGCCGCAAATGCGGCATCAAAGCGGGTGCGGGCTTCGTCCGCGGCAATCCGCAGGGTGGCGATGTCTTTAGTCTTCTGATCAGCAGATTTGCGTTCACGGCTCACTGCCTCTGCATCCTCGCGGGCCACCTGCGCGATGCCGCTGTTGTGCTCGGTGAGGTACTGCGGCAGCCAGAAGATTACCGCCGCTGCCGCCGCGGCCGATGCAAGAAGCACCGCGGGTAGCCAGCGCCGTCTGCGGGTCCGCGCCAGCGCCGCCATTCCTCCGAGTGCATGAACCCCGACCACGCCGCTCTCGTCGTCGGCCATTGACTCGAGCCGCTTGCGCAACTCAAGCAAGCTGGTGGGCCGTTCTTGCGGCGACTTGGCCAACAATCGCAGCGCCAGCTCACGCACACCAACCGGCACCGTGCCCCGCGGTAGCAGCGGTGGCACCGGTTCATACAGCACGCGCTCGCGGGTGATTTCGGGGTAGTAGGGAGGGTGGCCGCCGATCAGCTCGTAGAGCATGGCGCCCAGCGCATAGAGATCGTCGGCCGGCGCCGCCGGATCGCCGCGCAACTGCTGGGGGCTCGCGTTGTAGGGGGAGCCGCCCGGCGGCACCGGTGCGCCCGCGAGCGCTGCAAGGCCAAAATCCGCGAGACGCGCGCGTCCCGTGGAATCCAGCAGTACATTGCTGCACTTGAGATCGCGGTGGATAAGGTTCCCTGCGTGAGCGGCCGCAAGCGCCGCGATGACATTATCCGCGGCCTGCTTCCAGCTTTCGAAAGACCGGCCGCGGAACTGGCCGAGATCGCCGCCTTCCTGGAACTCCATGACGACCAGCAACCGGTCGTCCGTCTCCAGCACCGCGTGGATCGGAACCGCATGATCGGTGCCGAGCGACTGCACGCGGGCAAGCTCGGCAGCCAGGCG
>JANPCY010000253.1:0-1706 GCA_031431175.1 Steroidobacteraceae bacterium
GCAATCGATCTCGAGCGGCTCGCGGCGGCGCGCGTGACGCTCGGCCAGGTGATCGCGGCCGTGCAGGGCGAGAACGCGAGCATCCCGGGCGGTGCGGTAGACGTGGGCCTGCGCCGCTACAACCTGAAGACCTCCGGCAGCTATGAGTCCCTCGCCGAGATCGGCGAAACCGTGGTGAGTGCGAGAGCCGGGCGAGTCGTGCATGTCCGCGACCTCGCCGAGGTGTCCTGGAGCGCCGAGGAAGAACGCTACATTGGCCGCTACAACGGCACGCGCGCGGTGTTCGTCACCGCCAGCATGAAGGACAACCAGAATGTCTTTGCGGTGCGCGACGCGATCTACGCACGCCTGCCCCAGTTCCGGGCTGGCTTGCCTTCCCAGATCCGCCTGGAGAACGGATTTGACCAATCGTCCAATGTGGATCACCGTCTGTCCCGGCTGCAGGTCGACTTCATGATTGCGATAGGGCTCGTGATCCTGACGCTGCTGCCACTCGGGCTGCGCGCCGCCGGCATCGTGATGATCTCGATCCCGCTGTCGCTCGCAATCGGCCTGGCCGCGCTCTATCTGGCCGGCTTTTCCCTGAATCAGCTGTCGATCGCCGGTTTCGTCGTGGCGCTCGGCCTGCTGGTGGATGACTCGATCGTCGTCGTCGAGAATATCGCGCGCAACGTCCGCCAGGGCATGCCACGGCTGCAGGCGGCTATCGCCGCGACCGACCAGATCTGGCTCGCTGTGCTCGGCTGCACTGCCACCCTGCTGCTCGCATTTGTACCGCTGCTGTTCATGCCGGAGGGCGCCGGGGATATCATCCGCTCGCTCCCGGCCGCCGTGCTGTTTACGATCCTGGCATCGTTCTTCATCGCCCTGACCATCATTCCATTCCTCGCAAGCCGCCTGCTGCGCAGTGACGAACGCCGCCCGCAGCACCAGCCCTGGCTCGGCGCGCCGCTCGCGAAGCTGCATGCGCTGCTCGACCGCGCCGATCATCTTGCTGACCGCGTGCTCGCATCAGTGATGCGCGCCATCCATCGGATTTACGGCCCGGCCCTGCGCCGGGGCCTGGCGCGGCCGCGCGCGACCCTCACCGCCGCCCTCAGCGTGTTCGCGCTGTCGCTGCTGCTGGTGCCGTGGATCGGTTTCAGCCTGTTTCCCACCGCCGACATCCCGCAGTTTCGCGTGCGCATCAAGGCCGCGAACGGTGCAAGCCTTGCGGAAACCGACCGCGCTCTGCGCTTTGTCGAGCAGACGCTCGCCGAAACTCCAGGAGTGCGCTGGTGGTTCTCCAATCTCGGGCAGGAGAACCCGCGCATCTACTACAACGTGCTCTCACGCGTTGCTTCCGCAAACCTTGCCGAAGTGTTCGCGGAACTCGATCGCGACAATCCTGTCAGGACGGCGCGCCTGCTCGACGGACTGCGGGTCGCGTTCGTCGGGTATCCGGCCGCGCGCATTTCCATACACCAGTTCGAGAATGGCCCGCCGATCGCCGCGCCGATCGAGATCCGTGTATTCGGGCCGGACATGGAGACGCTGCGGGCGCTCGCCGCAGATGTCGAGAAACTCATCAAGGGAATCCCGGGCACACGCGACGTGGTCAATCCGCTGCGCCTGTCGCGCACCGACATCGACTTGCGCGTGGATTCGGAAAAGGCCGCGCTGTTCGGCATCCCGGCGATCGAGGCCGACCGCACCGTCAGGCTCGC
>JANPCY010000254.1:0-2988 GCA_031431175.1 Steroidobacteraceae bacterium
CCGATCGCCGGCCTGCACCACGCTGCTCGAACCGGCGCCGCCGGCTTCTGTGTGTTCAACGATTGCGGCGTCGTCATCGAGCAGCTGCGGCGCGATCACGGCCTCACGCGCATCGCCTATGTCGACATCGATGCGCACCACGGTGATGGCGTGTACTACGCATTCGAGGACGATCCGGCATTGATATTCGCGGACCTGCACGAGGACGGGCGCTACCTTTACCCGGGAACCGGAGCGAGCGAGGAGTCGGGCACTGGTTCGGCCCGCGGCACGAAGCTGAACCTGCCATTGGCGCCCGGTGCCGGCGATCCCGAATTTTTCGAGGCCTGGGCCGCCGTCGAGGCGCATCTTGAGCGCCACCGGCCGCAGTTCCTGATCTTCCAGTGCGGGGCTGACAGCCTCGAGGGTGATCCGATCACGCACCTGCGCCTGACCGAGGAGGCGCACGCCCATGCCGCGACGCGGCTGTGCCAGATTGCCGACCGCTTTGCATCCGGGCGGATACTCGGCGTCGGCGGCGGTGGCTACAACCGGCGCAATCTCGCGCGCGCGTGGACCAGGGTGGTGCGGGCATTCGTCGAAGCGACGTAGCCGGTGCGCTTTCGGTTAAACTGCGTGGCTACCATGTTTCGCCCCGACATGAATATCCAGGCGTTCGATCCCGAACTCGCCGCCGCGATCGGCGCCGAGCAGCTGCGTCAGGAACAGCACCTCGAACTCATCGCATCCGAAAATTATGCGAGTCCGCGGGTGATGGAGGCGCAGGGCACGGTCCTGACCAACAAGTACGCCGAAGGCTATCCCGGCAAGCGCTATTACGGCGGCTGCGAAAACGTGGACATTGCGGAGCAGCTGGCGATCGATCGCGCGAAAAAACTCTTTGGCGCCGCATACGCCAATGTACAGCCGCATTCCGGCTCGCAGGCGAATGCCGCGGTGTATCTCACGCTGCTCCAGCCCGGCGACACGCTGTTGGGGATGAGTCTCGATCACGGCGGGCATCTCACACACGGCGCCAAGGTCAATTTCTCGGGCAAGCTGTTCAATGCCGTGCAGTACGGGCTCGATACGGCCACCGGCGAAATCGATTATGGCAGCGTGGAACGTCTGGCCCTGGAACACCGCCCGAAGATGATTCTCGCCGGCTTTTCGGCATACTCGCGTATCGTCGACTGGCAGCGCTTTCGCAGCATCGCCGACTCGGTCGGAGCCTGGTTCGTCGTCGACATGGCGCATGTCGCAGGCCTGGTCGCTGCGGGCGTCTACCCGAATCCGGTGCCAATCGCGGACGTGGTCACGACGACGACGCACAAGACGCTGCGGGGGCCGCGCGGCGGCCTGATCCTCGCGCGTGAGCATGCAGAGCTACACAAGAAACTCAATTCCATGATTTTCCCGGGCACGCAGGGCGGTCCGTTGATGCATATCATCGCGGCCAAGGCCGTTGCGTTCCTCGAAGCACTTTCGCCTGATTTCGTGGCTTACCAGCGCCAGGTCGTTGCCAATGCGCAGGCGCTGGCAGCCGAACTCGTCGGACGCGGTTACCGCATCGTGTCGGGCGGGACGGACAATCATCTGTTCCTGCTCGACCTGATTGGCCGCGCCTTCACGGGCAAGGACGCGGATGCTGCGCTCGGCCGCGCCCACATTACGGTCAACAAGAATGCCGTGCCAGATGATCCGCGGCCGCCATTTGTCACCAGCGGACTGCGGATCGGCACCCCGGCGATTACGACGCGCGGCTTTGGTCTCGACGAATCCCGGCAAGTCGGCGGCTGGATCGCGGACGTGCTGGATGCGATGGGCGACGAGTCGGCGGTGGAACGCGTGCGTGGCCGGGTGCTCGCAATCTGCAAGCGCTTTCCGGTTTACGGCTGAACGCGACCGGAGGGCGGCAGTGCACTGCCCATTCTGCAATCACGATGACACCAAGGTAACCGACTCGCGCCTCGCGGGTGAGGGCCACCAGATCCGCCGCCGCCGTGAGTGTCTCGCCTGCGGTGAGCGATTCACGACCTTCGAAACGGCCGAGCTGATGCTCCCGCAAGTCGTCAAGAATGACCAGACGCGACAGCCAGTCGACGAGGGCAAGCTGCGCGCCGGAATCATGAAGGCATTCGAAAAAAGGCCAATTGCGCGCGACGACATCGAACTGGCAATTGAGCGGATCTGCCACCGACTGCGCGTGCTGGGCGAGCGCGAGGTCGGATCGCGGGCGATCGGCGAGTTCGTCATGGAGGAATTGCGCCAGCTCGATGAGGTCGCCTACGTCCGCTACGCATCGGTTTATCATCGCTTCGAGGACGCCGACGCATTCCGCGTTGAAATCGAGCAACTGGGACAGCGGCAGAGGCAGGATCCGGCGGCCGGCCAGATGTCGTTATTGCCAGCCCAGGGGCGCGAGACCCGGACCAGGAAATGAGCGCACTCGACCAGTTGGACACACTGCACATGGCCAGAGCGCTCGAGCTCGCCGGCCGCGGGCTGTGGACAACAGATCCGAACCCGCGGGTGGGTTGTGTCATCGCCGATGGCGAGCGCGTGATCGCGGAGGGCTGGCATGAACGGGCCGGTGGCCCGCACGCGGAGGCAGCCGCGTTGGCTGTTGCGGGTGTCGCAGCGCGCGGAGCCACGGCATACGTCACGCTCGAGCCCTGTTGCCATCAGGGACGTACGCCGCCCTGCGCCGATGCACTTGTCACGGCAGGCCTGCGGCGCGTCTGCTATGCCATTCGTGATCCCAACCCGAGCGTGAGCGGCGCCGGCGCAGCGCGGCTTGCTGCCGCGGGCATTGAGGTCAGGAGCGGGGTGCTGGCCGCATCGGCGCGGGCGCTGAATCCCGGGTTCCTGTCGCGTATGGAGCGTGGCCGGCCCTGGCTGCGCCTCAAGCTGGCCGCGAGCCTCGACGGCCGCACGGCACTGGCGAACGGACAAAGTCGCTGGATCACCGGAGATGCCGCGCGCGCCGATGTGCAGCTCCTGCGCGCA
>JANPCY010000255.1:0-1889 GCA_031431175.1 Steroidobacteraceae bacterium
CGGCCAATTGCTGCGCGGCCTGCGTGACATCCCAGCGCCCGCCGTAGGCGACGGCCACGACCAGGTCCAGTCGTCCGTGGTGGGCAGTGCGTGCTTCCGCCGCAGACATCCTATCGACCAGCGCCGGCGCCAGCCGCAAGCGATCGCCAATGAACCGCAGCCGCACGCCATTCGCATCCAGCTGCGCGACCTCGCGATCGAGCGATTCCAGGAACAGCCTCATCAGCAAGCTGACTTCCTCGGCCGGTCGCTGCCAGTTTTCGCTCGAGAACGCGAACAAAGTCAACGCGGTCACGCCGCGTCGCACCGAATGCTCAATCGTTGAGCGGACCGTGCGAGTGCCGGCACGATGTCCCGCCGCGCGCGGCAGCGAGCGTTGCTCGGCCCAGCGGCCGTTGCCGTCCATGATCACGGCGACATGGCGCGGCACCGGCCCTGCGCTCGGCTGTTCGGTGGCGGATGCCGGCATCTCAGACCTGCAGAAGTTCTTTTTCTTTTTCGGCGAGCACAGCGTCGATTTCGTGCACGTGCCGGTCGGTCAATTTCTGGATCTCCTCCTGGGAGCGACGATCGTCGTCCTCGGAGATCATCTTCTCCTTGAGCATTTCCTTCAGTTCGTTCATCAGGTCACGACGTACGGCACGGACTGCTACGCGCGCAGTCTCGGCCTCGTGGCGCGCGACCTTGGTCAGCTCGCGCCGCCGCTCCTCGTTCATCGCCGGCAGCGGCAGCCGGATGACCTGCCCGGCCGTATTGGGTGTCAGGCCGAGATCGGATTTAAGGATCGCCTTCTCGACCGCGCTGACGGCCGACTTGTCCCAGGGCGTGACGACGAGTGTCCGGGCGTCTTCCACCGCGACATTGGCGACCTGATTCAGTGGGACCTCGGAGCCGTAGTACTCGACCTTGATGCCTTCGAGCAGGCCGGTGTTGGCGCGGCCGGTGCGCATCTTGCGGTAGTGGTCCCGCAACCCCGCAACACATCGGGACATGCGCTGGGTCGCATCGCGATTCATTTCCTCGAGCATCACTGCGTCCTCATTGAAGCCGGCTACAGCCCGTTCGCGACCAGTGTGCCGACATCTTCACCATCGACGATGCGCATCAGGTCGCCCTCATTCATCAGGTTGAATACCCGGAGCGGCAGGCTATTGTCGCGGCACATGACTATCGCGGTGGCGTCCATCACATTGAGGCGGTCGTCGAGGACCTTGTCGAATGACAGGGTACGGTATCGTTGCGCGCGCGGGTTGCGCACCGGGTCATCATCATAGATTCCATTGACCTTGGTTGCCTTCAGCAACAGGTCGGCGCCAATCTCGATGGCGCGCAAGGATGCCGCGGTATCAGTCGTGAAGAAGGGGTTACCGGTGCCAGCGGCGAAAATCACGCAGCGGCCCTTTTCCAGGTGTCGCACCGCGCGGCGGCGGATGTAGTCCTCGCAGACCTCCTGAACGCGCACTGCGGACAACACCCGGGCGAAAAGACCGAGCGACTCCAGCGCGTCCTGCAGCGCCAGGCCATTCATGACCGTCGCCAGCATGCCCATGTGGTCGGCCGTCACGCGGTCCATGCCGGCACGGGCAAGGCCGGCGCCACGGAAAATGTTGCCGCCGCCGATGACGACGGCGACCTGGATGTCGCGCGCCAGCACGTCCCGGATCTCGCCGGCGACCCGCTTCAGGACGATCGGGTCGATGCCATAGTCTTCTGCGCCGAGCAACGCCTCGCCGCTGACTTTCAACAGTATCCGCGAGAGTGCTTTTCGGGCCTGCGGTTCTGCCATGCCCAACCCCCTGATCGTGCCTTGCCGATTATAAGGAACCCCGCCGTGGCGGGGTTTCTAGTGATCGTCAGACGTCTCTTTCTCCGTTTCGGCTTTCCGCGCA
>JANPCY010000256.1:0-7050 GCA_031431175.1 Steroidobacteraceae bacterium
TCACATCGGTGGTCCGGAAATAGAACTGCGGCCGGTAGCCCTTGAAGAACGGCGTATGACGGCCACCCTCCTCCTTGGTCAGCACGTACACCTCACACTCGAAATTGGTGTGCGGGTTGATGCTGCCCGGCTTCGCCAAGACCTGCCCGCGCTCAACCTCTTCACGTTTCGTGCCACGCAGCAACACACCCACGTTGTCGCCCGCCCGGCCCTCGTCCAATAGCTTCCTGAACATCTCCACGCCGGTGCAGGTGGTCTTGAGCGTCGGCTTCAGGCCCACAATCTCGATCTCGTCGTTGACCTTCACAATCCCGCGGTCAATGCGCCCGGTCACCACCGTGCCGCGCCCCGAAATCGAGAACACGTCCTCAATCGGCATCAAAAACGGCTTGTCGATCACCCGCACCGGGATCGGGATGTAACGGTCCATCTCCGCCACCAGCTTGATCACCGAGTCAGCACCCAGCTCACCCGCAGCACCCTCCAGCGCCTGCAGCGCCGAACCACGCACAATCGGCGTGTCATCGCCCGGGAACTGGTACTTCGACAACAGCTCGCGCACTTCCATCTCCACCAGCTCGATCAGCTCCGCGTCATCCACCATGTCGCACTTGTTCAGGAACACCACGATGTATGGCACCCCCACCTGGCGCGCCAGCAGAATGTGCTCGCGGGTCTGCGGCATCGGACCGTCCGCCGCCGATACCACCAGAATCGCGCCGTCCATCTGCGCCGCACCGGTGATCATGTTCTTCACATAGTCGGCATGGCCCGGACAGTCCACGTGCGCGTAGTGCCGCAGCGCCGACTGATACTCCACGTGCGCGGTCGCAATCGTGATCCCGCGCGCCTTCTCTTCCGGCGCCTTGTCAATCTGGTCGTAGGCCGTGAATTCACCGCCGTGCTTCTCCGCCATCACCTTCGTCAACGCCGCCGTCAACGTCGTCTTCCCATGGTCCACATGACCAATCGTCCCAACATTCACATGCGGCTTCGATCGAATGAATTTTTCCTTAGCCATGGCGTAGTTCCCTCAGGATGCCTTCTTCATGACCGCCTCGGCGACGTTGTTCGGCACCTCGACGTACTTCTTGAATTCCATGGTGAATGTCGCGCGCCCCTGACTCATCGAGCGCACCGTGGTTGCATAGCCGAACATCTCGGCCAGCGGCACTTCGGCCGTCACGACCTTGCCGGAAGCCGATTCATCCATGCCCGTGATCTGCCCGCGGCGGCGATTGAGATCGCCGATCACGTCACCCGAGTATTCCTCCGGCGTCACGACCTCGACACTCATGATCGGCTCGAGCAGCACCGGCTTCGCCCTTGCGAAGCCCTGCTTGAAGGCCATGCTGCCGGCGATCTTGAAGGCCATTTCGTTCGAGTCGACGTCGTGATACGAGCCGTCGGTGATCGCGACGCGCACGTCCACGATCGGGAATCCGGCGATGACACCGGACAGCAGCGCTTCCTTGACGCCCTTGTCGACGGCCGGGATGTACTCGCGCGGCACGGTGCCACCGACGACCTCATTGACGAATTCGTAGCCCTTGCCCTCCGGCAAAGGCTCGATACGCAGCCACACATGGCCGTACTGGCCGCGGCCGCCGGTCTGCCGTACGAACTTGCCTTCCTGCTCGACGGTCTTGCGGATCGTCTCGCGATAGGCGACCTGCGGCTTGCCGACGCTGGCCTCGACCTTGAACTCGCGCTTCATGCGGTCGACGATGATTTCGAGATGCAGTTCGCCCATGCCGGAAATGATCGTCTGACCGGATTCCTGGTCGCTCGATACACGGAATGACGGGTCTTCCTTGGCGAGACGCTGCAGCGCGACGCCCATCTTCTCCTGGTCGGCCTTGGTCTTCGGCTCGACCGCCACCGAGATCACGGGCTCCGGAAAGTCCATCTTCTCGAGGACGATTACTTCGTCGGGATCGGACAAGGTATCGCCGGTCGTGACGTCCTTGAGGCCCACGGCCGCGGCGATGTCGCCGGCGTGGACTTCCTTGATTTCCACGCGATCGCTGGCGTGCATCTGCAACAGGCGCCCAATGCGCTCCTTGCGCGAGCGATTCGGCACGTATAGCTGGTCGCCGGAATTCAGCGTGCCGGAATAGACGCGAAAGAAGGTCAGGTTGCCGACAAACGGGTCATTCAGGATCTTGAAAGCGAGCGCCGAGAACGGCGCTTGGTCCGTGGGTGCGCGCGCGATTTCCTCGCCGTCCTCGGTCTGGCCGCGTACGTCCGCCACTTCGGCCGGCGACGGCATGTAATCGATGACCGCGTCCAGCACGGCCTGTACGCCTTTGTTCTTGAATGCGGAGCCGCAGGTAACGATGCAGATCTCGTTGCGGATCGCGCGCGCGCGCAAGCCACGCCGGATCTCCTCGATCGACAGCGTCGCCCCCTCGAGGTACTTGTGCAGCAGCTCCTCGTTGCCCTCGGCTGCGGCTTCGATCAGCTTCATGCGGTATTCGTCGCATTGCGCCTGCATGTCTGCGGGGATCTCCCGGTACTCGAAGCGCATGCCCTGGGTTTCGTCGTCCCACCAGATCGCCTTCATGCGGATCAGGTCGACTATGCCCGAGAATGACTCCTCGGCGCCGATCGGCAGCTGGACCACGACCGGATTGCCCTTCAGCCGCGTGCGGATCTGATCCACGCAGCGCAGGAAATCAGCGCCCGCGCGGTCCATCTTGTTGACGAACGCGATGCGCGGCACGCGGTACTTGTTCATCTGCCGCCAGACTGTCTCGGACTGGGGCTGTACGCCGGACACGGCGCAATAGACCGCTACTGCGCTGTCCAGCACACGCAAACTGCGTTCGACTTCGATCGTGAAGTCCACGTGGCCGGGCGTGTCGATGATATTGATGCGGTGCTCGGGGAAGTGATTGTCCATCCCCTTCCAGAAGCAGGTCGTCGCAGCGGCGGTGATCGTGATGCCGCGCTCCTGTTCCTGCTCCATGTAGTCCATGACGGCCGCGCCGTCATGCACTTCGCCGATCTTGTGCGACACACCCGTGTAGAACAGCACGCGCTCGGTCGTCGTCGTCTTTCCGGCGTCGATGTGCGCGGAAATGCCGATGTTCCGGTAGTACTCGATCGGGGTATGCCGTGGCATGTGCTTCTCGTAGCCCGCTTTAACTTACCAGCGGTAATGCGCAAACGCCTTGTTGGCGTCCGCCATCCGGTGCGTGTCCTCGCGCTTGCGCACGGCGGTGCCACGATTCTCCGCGGCGTCCATCAGCTCATGCGCGAGACGGTGCGCCATCGACTTCTCGCTGCGTGCGCGCGCGGCGTCGATCAGCCAGCGCATTGCGAGTGTCTGGCGGCGCGTTGGGCGCACCTCGACCGGCACCTGATAGGTAGCGCCGCCGACGCGACGTGATTTCACCTCGACCGCGGGCTTGACGTTTTCAAGCGCGGTGGACAATAGCTCAAGGGCGGCTTCGCCCTCGCGGCCGGTCTTCTCGGAAATGCGGTCGATTGCGCCGTACATGATCTTCTCGGCGGCCGATTTCTTGCCTGCCTCCATGACCATGTTCATGAACTTGGCCAGCATCTGGCTGCCGAACTTCGGGTCCGGGAGCACGACGCGTGTCGGTGCCTGGGTGCGACGGGACATTGAGTCTTCCCCTGTTCCTTATTTCTTGGGCCGCTTGGCGCCGTACTTCGAACGGCCCTGCCTGCGGTCGCCGACACCGGCGCAGTCGAGCGTGCCGCGGACCGTGTGGTAACGGACGCCCGGCAGGTCCTTGACGCGGCCGCCGCGGATCAGCACCACCGAGTGCTCCTGCAGGTTATGGCCTTCGCCGCCGATGTAGCTGGTGACCTCGTAGCCGTTGGTCAGCCGCACGCGGCAAACCTTGCGCAAAGCCGAGTTCGGCTTCTTCGGCGTGGTCGTGTAGACGCGCGTGCAGACACCGCGGCGCTGCGGCGAGCGCTGCAGCGCGGGAACCTTGGATTTGTAGGTCGCCGCCACGCGGCCGCCGCTAATCAATTGATTTGTCGTTGCCATACAGCCTGTCAACCTGGGCGCCGGCGGAATTGCCGGACACATGAAACACCGGGCCGCCCTGTGGCGGCCCGGATAAACCTGAGCAAGTCGGCCGGTCCCCGTGTATTGACGGTGGGCCGGAAAGGTCCGCGATTTTAGGAACCGACCCCCGGTCTGTCAAGGAAGGCGGCAGCCGGCCGTCGCCGGCACGCTACCAGACGGTAACCGGCCATCCACGGTCTGCCGGGCAACTCCCCGGCGGGCGCCCGGATCATTCCGTCGCGGCCTCGGCAACGGCCTCCTCGGCGACCGGTTCGGCGCCCGAGTCCAGGAAGCCCCGGTGCTCTTCGCCGCGCCCCAAGCGCCGTTGGGCATGGAACGAAAAGCCAGTGCCCGCCGGGATCAGCCGGCCGACGATGACATTCTCCTTCAGGCCGCGCAGGTCGTCCTTGATGCCGCGGACGGCCGCATCGGTCAGCACGCGCGTGGTCTCCTGGAATGATGCCGCCGAGATGAATGAATCGGTCTGCAGCGAGGCCTTGGTGATGCCGAGCAGCATCGGTTCGTAACCGGCTTGCTGCTTGCCCTCACGGCCGACGCGGTCGTTGAGTTCGAGGAGCCGCGCGCGTTCCAGCTGCTCGCCACGCAGCAGTGTCGTGTCACCGGACTCCTTGATCTCGACCTTGCGCAGCATCTGCCGGACGATCACCTCGATGTGCTTGTCGTTGATCTTCACGCCCTGCAGCCGGTAGACGTCCTGGATCTCGCGCGTCATGTAATTGGCCAGTGCGGCAACGCCCTGCAGCCTCAGGATGTCGTGCGGATTCGGTTCGCCGTCGGCGATGACTTCCCCGCGCTCTACGTGCTCGCCCTCGAACACATTGAGCTGCCGCCACTTCGGAATCAGCTCCTCATAACGCTCGCTACTCTCGCCGGTGATCACCAGGCGCCGCTTGCCCTTGGTCTCGCGGCCGAAGCTGACCGTGCCGGTCACCTCGGCGAGGATTGCCGGCTCCTTGGGCTTGCGAGCCTCGAACAGATCCGCGACGCGCGGCAGGCCGCCCGTGATGTCGCGTGTCTTCGACGACGCCTGCGGGATGCGAGCGATGACGTCGCCGACCGACACCTTGGCGCCGTCCTCGAGCGAGATCAGTGCGCCCGGCGGCAATGTGTAGACCGCCGGAATGTCAGTGTTCGCGAATGTAAATTCCTTGCCTTTCGCGTTGACCAGCTTGATCACCGGCCGCAGGTCCTTGCCGGCAGCGCCGCGCTGCTTCGGGTCGAGCACCTCGACACTGGTCAGGCCTGTCACTTCGTCGACCTGCGACTGCACCGTCACGCCGTCCACGAAATCGATGAACTTCATCAAGCCCGCGACTTCAGTGACGACCGGGTGGGTATGCGGGTCCCAGTTCGCGACAATCTGGCCCGGCGACACGGAACCGCCCTCGTTGGCGACGACCATGGCGCCGTACGGGATCTTGTAACGCTCGCGCTCGCGACCGAATTCGTCGATCACCCCGATCTCGCCTGAACGCGAGGTCGTGACGAGGTGGCCTTTCTGGTGGCGTACCGACTTGACGTTGTGGAACCGTAGCGTGCCCTTGCCCTTGATCTCGACCAGCGAAATCGCCGCAGCCCGTGACGCCGCGCCGCCGATGTGGAAAGTCCGCATCGTCAGCTGCGTGCCAGGTTCGCCGATCGACTGCGCGGCGATGACGCCGACCGCCTCGCCGATGCTGATCAGCTTGCCGCGCGCGAGGTCGCGCCCGTAGCACATAGCGCAGACGCCGTAGCGCACCTCGCAGGTGATCGGCGAGCGCACTTTCAACGAGTCGACGCCGTGATTCTCGAGTTGCTGCACCCACTGCTCGTCGAGCAATGTCGCTGCCGGTACCAGCACGTCATCGGTGCCTGGCAGCGGCACGTCGGTCGCGGTCACGCGGCCGAGCACGCGCTCGCCAAGGGCCTCGACGACATCGCCGCCCTCGACGATCGGCGTCACGTCCAGGCCCTTGGTCGTCCCGCAGTCGTGCTGCGTGACGACCAGGTCCTGTGCGACATCGACCAGGCGCCGGGTCAGGTATCCCGAGTTAGCGGTCTTCAGCGCGGTGTCCGCGAGTCCCTTGCGGGCACCATGGGTCGAGATGAAGTACTGCAGCACGTTCAGGCCTTCGCGGAAATTTGCCGTGATCGGCGTCTCGATGATCGAGCCATCCGGCTTCGCCATCAGGCCGCGCATGCCGGCCAGCTGACGGATCTGCGCCGCCGAGCCGCGCGCGCCAGAATCGGCCATCATGAAGATCGAGTTGAAGGAGCCCTGCTGGACCTTTTTGCCCTTCAGGTCGGTTCCTTCTTCGAAGCGCAGCTGGTCCATCATGGCCTTGCCGATCTGGTCATTGGTGCGCGACCAGATATCGACGACCTTGTTGTAGCGTTCGCCATTGGTCACGAGACCGGACTCGTACTGGTCCTGGATCTCCTTGACCTCGCGCTCCGCTGCGCCGAGGATCTTGGCCTTCTGCGGCGGGACCATCATGTCGTCCACGCCGATCGACACGGCCCCGCGGGTCGCATACGTGAAGCCGGTGTACATCAGGCGGTCAGCGAAAATAACCGTCTCCTTGAGGCCAAGCGCGCGATAGCAGGAGTTGATCACCGCCGAGACGCGCTTCTTGCTCATGTCCTGGTTGACCAGGTCGAATGGCAGCCCTTTTGGCAGCAGTTCGGAAAGCAACGCGCGGCCGATCGTCGTACGCACCAGCCTGCGCTGCTCCACCAGCTCACCATCCGCATTCTTGACGTGCTCGACGATCCGCACGCGAATCCACGCGTGCAGTTCGGCGCAGCGTGTCTCGTGAGCGCGGTGCACCTCGCGAACGTCGCTGAACGTCATGCCCTCGCCGCGCGCGCCCGCGCGCTCGCCGGTCAAGTAAAATAGAACGAGCACGAAGACCAGCGACGGCACGCTGCTAGGGTCGCCAATTGCCCGCGACAGGATGTTTTTAGATGAAAGCATCAGCGCACCGGCCGCGAGCTTGGCGTGC
>JANPCY010000257.1:0-5340 GCA_031431175.1 Steroidobacteraceae bacterium
GGACGCATCGAGCTCGACGGCGAGGACATCACGCGACTGCCGATGCACGCGCGCGCACGGCGCGGTCTCGGCTACCTGCCGCAGGAAGCATCGGTATTCCGGCGCTTGAGCGTGGCGGACAATGTCATGGCGATACTGGAGACGCGCCGTGATCTCGACAAAGCGGCGCGCGATGAAGCACTCGAGCGCCTGCTCGAGGAGCTTCATGTGGCGCACCTGCGCGACAATATCGGCATGAGTCTGTCGGGTGGCGAGCGGCGCCGCGTCGAAATCGCCCGGGCGCTCGCAGCGGATCCCGCTTTTATCCTGCTTGACGAGCCGTTTGCCGGTGTCGACCCGCTGTCCGTGCACGATATCCAGCGCATCGCCCGCCATCTGGCCGAGCGCGGAATCGGGGTCCTGATAACCGATCATAACGTCCGGGAAACATTGGGAATTTGCGGTCGTGCTTACATCGTCAACCAGGGCACAGTGCTGGCCTCCGGTTCTGCCGACGAGATCCTTGCCAATCCGGAGGTCCGCAAGGTCTACTTGGGCCAGGATTTCCGGCTCTGAGCGACCGGCGTCGAGGCGCCACACGCGCGCATGATGAAACCAACCCTGCAGCTCCGGATCGGCCATCAGCTCACGATGACGCCACAGATGCAGCTGGCGATCCGGCTGTTGCAGCTGCCCACACTCGAGTTGCAGGCCCAGATCCGGCAGGCGCTCGAGACCAACGTCATGCTCGAGGCCGAAGAAGATTTCGAGCCCACCGCCTCGCTCGACGAATTGGCAGACCACGACCGCGACCAAGGGGACGCGACAGACACCGACGAGCCACTCGTCGAGATCGGCGACGAATGGAACGAGCCGACCGCAGCCGAGTCGGAAAAACCCTGGTCGGGCAGCGGCGATGGCGCGCAGGAATTCGCCGACCAGGGCGGCCAGACTCTGCAGGACCACCTCAATTGGCAACTTGAGATGGCGCGGCTGCCCGCGGCAGCAATGGCGATCGGCCGCGCACTGATCGATGCGATCAATGACGATGGTTACCTGACCGAGTCACTGCAGGCCATTGCGGAAACTGTCGCGCCGGAAATACCCGCGGGCGAGGCCGAGGTCGAGGCAGTGCTCGCGACCGTCCAGCAGTTCGATCCGGCCGGCGTCGCGGCACGAACGATCGGCGAATGCGTCGAATTGCAGCTGCGACAACTCGATCCCGCCACGCCGGGTCTCGACGCCGCTTTTGTGCTGGCCCACCAGCACCTCGAAATGGTCGCAGACCAGCAGTTTTCCCTGTTGCAGCGGCAGATGCACTGCAGCGGAGAGGAACTGGATGTCGCGCTCGCGCTCGTTCGCAGCTGCCACCCGCGACCCGGCTCAACAATCCAGTCGGTGCGTACCGAATATGTGGTGCCAGACGTGTACGCGCGCCGCTCGCCGCAGGGCTGGATTGTCGAGCTGAATCCGGCCTCGGTGCCGCGCCTGCGCCTCAATGAAAGCTACGCCGGAATGATCACGCGTGCGGCCGATCACGCGGTGTTGCGCACCCAGCTGCAGGAAGCACGCTGGCTGCTGCGCAGTCTGGAGATCCGCAATGACACGATGCTGCGCGTCGCGCGCTCGATCGTCGAGCGGCAGGCCGCGTTTCTCGACCGCGGCGAGGAATCCATGGAGCCGATGATCCTGCGCGACGTCGCGGAGGCCGTGCAGATGCACGAATCCACGGTCTCACGGGTGACCACCGGCAAGTACCTGCGCACGCCGCGCGGAGTTTTCGAATTCCGCTATTTTTTCTCGAGCCAGGTCGCGGGGAACACCGGCGCTGGTGTTTCTTCCACGGCAATTCGCGCAAAGATCCGCAAAATGATCGCGCAGGAATCGCCGGCCCGGCCGCTGTCCGATATCCAGATCGCCCAACTGCTTTCCACTGACGGGGTCCAGATCGCACGGCGCACGGTCGCCAAGTATCGCGAGGCGCTCGGCATCCAGACCTCGAGCGAACGCCGGCGGGTCGCCACACAACGGAGGAGTTCACCATGCAGCTGATGCTCACTGGCCACCACATTGATGTCACTCCAGCCTTGCGGGATTACGTCGAAAAGAAGCTGGACCGCGTGGTGCGGCACTTCGACCATGTGATCGACGTGCACTGCGTGCTGACGGTCGAAAAACTGGAGCACAAGGCAGAGGCGACGCTGGGGGTCAGCGGGGCGGTCATCCATGCCGACGCGATCGACGGCGACATGTACGCCGCGATTGACGCGTTGGCCGACAAGCTCGACCGCCGCATGCGCAAGCACAAGGAAAAACTGACCGATCACCGCGCTGCCGAGGTGGTGCGTGGCCGGCCCGCTTGAAGCGGCCGCTCAGCGGTAACGGCCAGCCATGATTCGTCTCGTGGTCGTCAGCGGCTTGTCGGGTTCGGGCAAGAGCGTCGCGCTCAACATGCTCGAAGACCTCGGCTGGTACTGCATAGACAATATCCCCGCCGGTCTCGTGCAGGGCCTGGTCGCGCATTCGGTGCAAACCGAAGAGCCCATTTATCGCCGCCTGGCGGTCGGGCTGGATGCCCGTAATCGTCCGGATGACCTCGCATCGATACCCGCGCTGGTCACGGACCTGACGAAGGCCGGCCTGCGCTGCGAGATCCTTTACCTGCACGCGGAAGACGAGGTACTGCTGCGGCGCTACGGTGAGACGCGGCGCCGGCATCCGCTGGCAGGCGCCGGCCGCAGTCTGGCCGACTCGATCGCGGAAGAACGGCGGCTGCTGCATCCGCTGATCGACAGCGCGGATCTGGTCATCGACACCTCGCGCATGAGTGTTCACGAGTTGCGCGACCTGATCGGCCAGCGCGTCGAGCCGCAGAGCCCGGGCCGGCTGTCCATCCTGTTCGAGTCATTCGGCTTCAAGCACGGCACGCCGGGCGACGCCGATTTTGTGTTCGATGCGCGAACGCTGCCGAATCCGTACTGGGAGCCTGCGCTGCAGGCGCTGACCGGGCGCGACGGACCAGTCGTCGCGTTCCTCGAGGCGAGCCCGCAGGTGCACCGCATGGCCGAGGATCTGGCGCGTTTCCTGGACGGCCGCATCCCGGACTACGAGGCAGCGAATCGCGGCTACCTGACTGTCGCGATCGGCTGCACCGGCGGCCAGCATCGCTCGGTTTACCTGGTCGAGCGACTCGCCGCGCACTTCAGGCAGCGCTACCCGCAATTGCTCGTCCGTCACAACGCCCTGCCGAAGTGACGGCCGCGGCGCAACCCCGCAGCGATCGCGGCTCGCGACTCGCCGCGATCCAGGCCCTGATCGCGGACGGCCGGTTGCGCGGCTCCGACCGCATGGTCAATGCGCTGCATCCGGCCGAGATCGCATTGCTGCTCGAATCGCTGCCGCCAACGCAGCGCGGACTCGTCTGGGAACTGGTCGATCGCGATCTCAATGGCGACGTACTGGTCGAGCTCTCCGAGGAAGTACGCGGCGAGCTGATTGATGAAATGCAGCCAGAGGAGCTGGTCGCCGCGACTGCTGGCCTCGCGGTCGACGACCTGGCCGACCTGCTGGCTGAACTGCCGGAGGCAGTGACACGCCAGGTACTGCGCTCGATGGACCAGCAGGATCGCGTGCGCCTGACCACGGTGCTCGCCTATCCTGAGGATACTGCCGGCGGGCTGATGAACACCGACACGGTGACGGTGCGTCCCGATGTGACGCTCGAGGTCGTGATGCGCTACCTGCGCATGCGCGGCGAGTTACCGGAACGGACCGATTGCCTGTTCGTCGTGGACCGGCACGACCGCTACCTCGGCGCCCTCCCCGTCACCAGGCTCCTGACCGAGGATCCGGAACGCACGGTCAGCACCGCGATGGATCCGGAAGTCGCACCGATTGCGCCAGAGGCCGCCGCCGCCGAGGTCGCGCGGCTATTCGAGGACCGCAACCTGCTGTCGGCTGCGGTAGTCGCCGACGACGGGAAACTGCTTGGGCGCGTGACGGTCGATGACGTCGTGGACGTGGTCCGTGAACAGGCGGAACACCCGCTGTTGGCCGCCGCCGGTCTCGAGGACGAGGACGACGTGTTTGCCGGCGTGCGCAAGAGCGCGCGCCGCCGCGCCGTCTGGCTCGGCATCAACCTGCTGACGGCACTGATGGCATCCTGGGTTGTGGGACTCTTCCAGGTGACCATTGAAAAGGTCGTCGCGCTCGCCGTGCTGATGCCTGTGGTCGCGAGCATGGGCGGCATCGCCGGAACCCAGACGGTCACGCTGATCATCCGCGGCATTGCACTCGGCCAGGTGCAGCCGACAAATGCGCGCTGGCTGTTCTTCAAGGAGCTGTCGGTTGGCGCCCTGAATGGCCTGGTCTGGGCAGCCGTGGTCGCGCTCGCAACACGGGCCTGGTTCGGATCCTGGGACATCGCGGCGGTGATCTTCGCGGCGATCATAATCAACCTGGCCGCAGCTTCAGTCGCTGGTGTGACGATCCCGCTCACGTTGAAGCGCCTGCGGATCGATCCCGCACTCGCGAGCGGCGTCATCCTGACTACGGTCACCGACATCGTCGGCTTCGCCGCGTTACTCGGCCTCGGCGCGCGGTACCTGACCTGAGCCGAGACCCAGGAAAGCGCTGATCTCGGCGCGGCGCGCGTGGGCGTCCAGTTCGCCGAGGCGGATCAGCTCGCGGGTGTAGGGCGCTTCGAACATCAAGTAGGACATCAGCCGGCCACCGCGCTCGCCCGCGACGCCGAGCGTACGCAGCAGCGCCCGCAGAGTGCGCGGCATTGCGGCACGGTGGGCGATCGCAATTTCGCGTGGATCGCTGCGTGGCAGCATCAGAAGCGTCTGGATTCGCCGCAGACCCAGTGGCAATGGATACGCTTGCAGGTGATCGAGCAAGGCGTTGGTGCGCTCGACCCGCTCCAGGTCGGCGTACAGTCCTTCCATGAAGAGCGTATCGAGCATGAAACCGAACATTTCACCGACGTTGGGCGGCTTGTCGGGGACCGGCGGATCGCGTCGCGGACTGCGCGCGCCGATCACGAGTATGCGATCGGCTCCCAGGTGGATGGCTGGCGCAAGCGGCATCGCCTGGCGCATCGCGCCGTCGCGGTAGTGGAGGCGTCCGATCGGCACCGCCGCAAACAAAAGCGGGTTCGCCGAGCTCGCCATCAGGTGGTCGAGCGTGATTTCTGCTGCGACGCCACGCCGGCCCGCCCGGTTCCATGGCGCGAAGGGATGTGCTGACTGTATGAAAGTGACCGATTCGCCGTCGCCAAGACCTGTTGCGGTCACTGCGATCGCGTCGAGCGCGCCCGCGCCGATGGCCTGCGACAGCCGCGCGAAGTCGATCTCGCGG
>JANPCY010000258.1:0-17020 GCA_031431175.1 Steroidobacteraceae bacterium
GCTGATGCTCGGGACCTTCGACAAGCTGATCAGGCTGCCCTGGTTCGCGCCGCTGGCCGCGGTTACGATAATGGCAGGCAACCGTCGTGATGGCCGTTGGTGGATTTCACTCATCATTGGCGCTGCGCTGCCAGCAGTGACGCTGCTGCCATTCTTTCAGCTCGCCGAGGCATTCGCGCCGGCGACACGCCTGTTTCCCCAGAGCCTGACCAACCAGATCGCCGTGTGGGCCCTGCTGAACAGCCTGGTCGTGTTCGGCCTCCATTACCTTTCAGGCGGTGCCCGGCCTCGTTTCAATACGGATGTCCGGCGATCAATCGCGATTGCATTGCTCACCGTCGCAATCGGTTACGCCGCGCTCGCGGTGTGTGATTTCCTGTTTACAGTCGATTTCCGCTTCTGGGTGCTGGCGCTGAAACTCATGAGCCGGCCGCAGTGGATCGCTTTTCTGGCCTATCTCGTCCCATTCACGATATTTTTCCTCGTGACGCTGCGCGCGTTGCATGGCGCCATCACGCGCGCGACGTCGGGGCCCGGCACCCAGTACTTGATCAACGTGGCGGCCCTGGCAGGCGGTTTCGCCGCGTTCGTAGCGATCCAGTACGGACTGCTGTTCACCACCGGCAGCATGCAGACGTTTTTCGCGAGCGACGTCCTGCGCACAATCATCGCCATCCAGTTCGTTCCGCTGATGAGCATCGTCGCGATCATCGCGACTTACACCTGGCGGCGCACGAACAGCTATTTGCCCGGTGCGTTCATCTGCGCCTTATTTGTCACCTGGTACGTCGTTGCCGGACAGGCCACTCACGTCAGCTACTGATGGATGTCCGCCGTTCAGGCGTGCGTGACCTTCCCAAACTTTTCCGGGTCGTGCCGGTACTTGAACACGAACGGAAAGACCAGCCCGAGGAGCAGCGCGTAGCCCGCGAACGTGTACCAGATGCTCTGCCAGTCCTTCACGCCGTCCGCGGTGAAGTAATCGACCACCCAGCCACTCCCCATGCCGCCGACGAAAGCGCCGAGGCCATTCGTCATGATCATGAACAGCCCCTGCGCGCTCGCGCGTATGTCGGATTCTGCTTCACGATCCACGAACAGTGATCCGGAGATGTTGAAGAAATCGAAAGCCATGCCGTAGATGATCATCGAGAGCACCAGCATCCACAGGCCCGCGCCCGGATCACCGCTCGCGAACAGCCCGAAGCGGAGCACCCAGGCGACGATGCTGATCAGCATCACTATCTTGATGCCGAAGCGCTGCAGGAAAAACGGGATCGTCAGGATGAAGAGCGTCTCGGAGATCTGCGAGATGGAAAGCAGCAGGTTCGGGTGCTCGACACCGAATGTGCCCGGATACGCAGTCTTGAAGTCATCCAGGTAGGCGCCGCCAAAGGCATTGGTGATCTGCAGTGCAGCACCCAGCATCATCGCGAACATGAAGAACACCAGCATCTGGCGCCGCTTGAAAAGCACGAAAGCGTCAAGGCCGAGCGCAGCGACGATACTTCGCTTGCCTTGCCGCTTCGCCGGCGGGCATTGTGGCATCGTGAACCCATAGACGCCGAGGAAGATTGCCGCGCCCGCACTGATGTAAAGCTGCAGCGCGCTCTTAGTCCAGCCGGCAAAATCCACCATCCACATTGCCGCAATGAAACCGACCGTTCCCCACACGCGAATCGGCGGGAAACTCCTGATTACGTTCAGGCCTTTCTGCTCCAGCACCTTGTAGGACACGGTGTTGTTGAGCGCAATGGTCGGCATGTAGACCATCGCATTGAACAGCATGATCATGTACAGCGTATCAAAGTCCCTGACCGTCGACGCCCACAGCAGCAGTCCCGCGCCGATCAGGTGACAGATGCCGAATACCCGTTCCGCATTGACCCAGCGATCCGCCACGATCCCCATCAGCCCCGGCATGAATAGTGAGGCAACGCCCATCGTCGCGTAGATGCTGCCGACCTGGCCGCCCGTGAAGCCGAGCGTGACGATCATGTAGGCGCCGAGCGATATGAGCCACGAGCCCCACACGAAGAACTGCAGGAAGTTCATCACGGTGAGGCGAAGCTGGATGCTCATGGCAGGGCGATTCTTTTTATGACGGACAAGCCGGGAATCAGTCGCGTTGCTTCCGCTCGCCCGGCCTGAACATCGCGTTCCCGATCCAGCTCACGACGCTGACGATGATCGCGGTCCAGAACGCCGCCCAGAAACCCTGCACCGCCATGCCGGGAAGGAAGGCCGCGACCAGACCTACCATGGCGGCGTTTACCACCAACAGGAAAAAGCCGAGCGACACGAGTGTCAGCGGCAGCGTCAGCAGGATTGCGAGCGGCCGCACGACGGCATTGACGATGCCGAGCAGCAGCGCCGCCAGAATCAGAGTGGCCGGGCTGTTGACCGAAATGTCGTCAACCCACTCGGTTGCGAGCCACAAGCCGAGTGCGGCGATCAGCGCGCGCAGGATGAAGTACGCCATGGCGTCAGCGTACGCGACGACCGCGCTTGATGACAATGTCCACGAATTGCAGCAGGTCCGGGTGCCGCAGCAGGTCGCCGCGCACGGCGATCACGTCCGCGTACTTGCCGGGCGAAAGCGTGCCTGACTCGTGGCCGACACCCATGGCCACTGCGGCGTCATGAGTCGCGGCCTGTATCGCGCGTTCGATCGGCATGCCGCAGCGGCGTACCCAGAAATCGACTTCCTGCCAGGTCGCGCGTGAATGCAGGTGACCCGGCACGCCGGCGTCAGAGCCGAGCAGTAGCCGCACTTTGGCGTCATCGAGCTGGCCGAGTCTGGTGCAGAGTGTGGGGGCGCCCACCGCCGGCATCTCAAACCAGGTCACGCGATCGGGATTCGCGAGCGAGCCCAGGATATCGGCCGCAACCAGAGGCGGCAGTTCCGCCGTCGAACGTGGATCATCGAGTGGCTCCGCGTTCTCCCGCAGGGACTCGAAGTTCAGGATTGCAGAGATTGCCGGACTCCAGGATAGCGGCCGCGCTGTGCGGTCGAGCAGTCGCTGGCGCAGCGCGAGCACCACGCTATCCGGGAACGCGACGACACCCATGCCGGTGCCCAGGAAGCCATCGATTTGCAACACGACGCCGCGCTCGACGTCGGCGGGACGATCCGCATAGGCATGCACCGGAAGCCCGCGGGCGCGCGCCTCGGTGACGGCTGCCGTGAGTTCCTCGGCGGTCCAGAGATCCACCTCGGCAAGCAACAGGTAATCCACGTCGGCTCCCGCAAGCCGCGCGACCTTTGCCCTGGCGTCCTCGGCACCATTGACCGCCCACTGCCATTCCTCCGTGCCGGGCGGCACGAGTTTGCGCAGCACCGGTCCCGATACATATAGCGTCGGCCCGTTGATCAGATGATCCTGTACGCGGGCACGGACATTGACCGCAGCTTCAAGTGGCGCCGCGGTGTCGCGTGCGCTCGTGACACCCGCCTGCAGGAGCTGCCGCGCTGCGATCGGCATGATCACCCGCTCCGCGAGCGGCCCGTAGGTTTCATTCCAGCGCGCCGTGTCGCCGTGACCCAGGCGCATCAGGTTGACCTGCATGTCCCAGAGCCCCGGCAGCACGGTCATGCCTTCGGTGGAGATGATCTCGGCACCTTCCGGCACCAGGACCTGGTCGCGGCCGCCCACCGCCAGGATGCGGTCGTTTTCGATGACGACCACGCCGTCGGCAATCGGCGGATTGCCGTAGCCATCGATGACGGTGCCGCCAGAGAGCACCAGTGTCGCTGCCTGGGCGGTTGCGACCATGCAGCAGGCGGTGAGCGCAATGAGCGTGCGCTTCATGCGGCCGGTTCCTTGATCTCCCCGTTGAGCAGCCGTGCCTGCAGCAACCCGAAGGCGAGCGCCCAGCCGGTCTTCAACTGCTTCAGCACCGGCGCCCACTCGGCGCTCGACGGAATTCCGGAACCCATCACACGCAGCATCCGCTTGCCCTTGTGTTCGTCGATGAGCAGGTCCTCGACCAACGCACCCTCGGTGAGCGGTGGCCATTTTGGGCTGGCCTCGAACAGCAGTTGCAGCCGTGCGCCCGGCTCGAAGCGCTCGATGAATGCTTCGCGCCGCCCGAAAAGTCGCGACACCGCAAAATATCGGCCGCCGACGCGCGGCTCCACGATCGCCTGATCGCCGTACCAGAGCGCGAGCGCCTCAGGCTCCAACAGTGCTCGCCACAGCGTCGCCGCGCTCACCGCCGTCTCGAATCCCTGCATGTAACCCTTGGTCAGCGATCGCATCAGGGCCCCCTTGCAATGGTATCGGCAACATTGCGACGACGCAGTTCCTTGTCGCGCTGCAGGCGCTCGACGGGCCGGATGCCGGAGCCGCGCGTTCCGGTATGCGGCTCGGCGGCGGGCTTATGCGGGGTTCCCGTCATCGCGGGCTATTGACGAGCTGGTGCGGTTTTCGCCGCGACCAGTGCCGGGTTCTCGTTCTTGAGCCACGCGACGGCCGCGCGCACGTCGGAGTCCCTCTCAGCCAGCGGCAAATGCTGGTCATTCGGCGGCGCCACGTCGGGGAGCGGAACATCCGGCTCGATGCCGCGCTGGTGGATTGAAACGCCCGAAGGCGTGAAATAACGCGACGTCGTGAGCTTGAGCGCCTGCCCGTCGGCCAGCGGCAGCACGGTCTGGACGGAGCCCTTGCCAAATGTCTTGCGCCCGAAGAGCGTCGCCCGCCCGTTGTCGTGCAATGCGCCCGCGACGATCTCCGCCGCGGACGCGGACCCTTCGTTGACCAACACCGCGATGCGTGCGCCGTGCGCGAGATCGCCAGCCACAGCATCCATGCGGAAACTTGCTTCCGGCGCGCGGCCCTCAGCCGTGACGATGACACCGCGCTCCAGGAATGCGTCGGAAACCTCGACCGCTGCATCCAGCACGCCGCCCGGATTATTGCGCAGGTCGAGCACGATGCCGCGCAAGCGGCCGGCCGCTTGCTGCTGCAGCGCACCGAGCGCCTGGCCGATGTCGGGGCCGGTTGTTTCACTGAACTGGGAGATGCGCAGGTAGCCGTAGCCCGGCTCCAGCAGTTCGTAGCGCACAGAATGGACCGAGACGATCGCCCGCTCGATCGCGAATTCGAGCGGTGCCGCGACGGATTGCCGGCCGACGCTTAGATTCACGACCGTCCCCGGCGCGCCACGGATGCGTGCGACGAAATCGGCAAGCGCGGCGCTTTCGACAGCCTGACCATCGACTGCGACAATCTTGTCGCCGGCGCGGATACCCGCGCGCGCGGCCGGAGATGCATCGATCGGTGAAATGATAATGATCGCGCCGGACTCGAGCGTCACCTCGACGCCTATACCCGAGTAATTTCCCTCGGTCGCGATCTTGAGGTCCTCGAACTCGCCAGCGTTCATGAATGCGGAATGCGGGTCGAGCTCTCCGACCATGCCGCGAATGGCGCTCGACATGAGTTCATGGCCATCGGTGCGTTCGACATAGTCCGCCTGGATGCGGTCGAGCACTTCGGCGAGCAGCGCAGCGTCCTCGCGCGGCAGGTCGGCAGGCGCACGCTCGCGAGCGACCAGCCAGAAGCCCGCGCCTGCCAGTGCAATTCCCAGGATTCCGCCGGCAAGGCCGGTAAGCAGTGTGTGCTTCGGGTTGCTCATGGTTCCATGGTACCCGTGGCCACAGGCCAATCGCATCTGCCGGCGATCAATTCTCCTGCGCGGCCATCGCCTCATAGAGCGCCAGGTCGTCCAGCACGCCTACAAGCGGGGTCGGGCGGCCGATCGCATAGCCCTGGCCAAAATCCACGCCGAGACTGGCCATGCGCATGCGCAACTCGTCGGTCTCGACGTACTCCGCGACGGTTTCCATTCCCATCGTGTGAGCCAACTGGGCGATCGCGCGGACCATCGATTCGGTGCGCTGGTTGGTGCCCGAGTCACGCACAAAGCTGCCGTCGATCTTGAGCACCGAGATCGGCAGCGACCTCAGGTAGGCTAGCGAACTCAATCCGGTGCCGAAATCGTCGAGCGCGAGGCCGCAGCCCAGCACCCGCAGCCGCTGCATCAGCCGATCGGCGCGCGCCAGGTTCGTCACGGCCGAGGTCTCCGTCAGCTCGAAGCAAAGCACTTGTGGCGGTATTCCGGATGCCTTGATGTTGCCCTCGAGGAACTCCAGGAATTCTTCCGACGCGATCGACGCGCCGGTAATGTTGATCGAGAAACTCATGCCACGGTCGCGTAGCGAATCGCCATGCGGGGTTAGCGCCGCGAGCGCATTCTTGACCACCCAGCGATCGATGGCAGGCAGCATCTGGTAGCGCTCGGCGGCAGACAGGAATTTCTCCGGCGGAAGGATCTCGCCGGCTTCTGACACCATCCGC
This sequence comes from Steroidobacteraceae bacterium, assembly GCA_031431175.1. GTDB lineage: Bacteria > Pseudomonadota > Gammaproteobacteria > Steroidobacterales > Steroidobacteraceae > SCUD01. Next base: position 6,363 of record JANPCY010000258.1, read on the forward strand.
AACAGCAGTTCGAACCGCGGTGCGCCGCGATTCGGGCCCAGCGGCAGGATCGGCTGTGCGTAGAGCACGAAGCGGTCATCTTCCAGCGCCTCGTGCAGGCGCTGCACGACCACCACGTCGGCGTGCCGACGCATGATGCTCTGGTCGCCGTCCTGAAACATCTCGACGCGGTCGCGACCGCGGTCCTTGGCAGCCTTGCAGGCGAGTTCGGCATTCGCCATACCGTGCGCGAGCGCGTTCTTCGATTCGGGCAGTTCCGCGACGCCGATGCTGATCGACACCTGGACTGTCCCATCGGCGCGCGCATGGGTCAGTTCGGCGCACTGGCGCCGCAGCATCTCGCTGATCTGGTGCGCGAATTCCAGCTTGCAGTCCGGCAGATAGACGGCGAAACGGTCGCCGGCGATACGCGCTGCGAGCGTCCCGGGGCGCGCCCTCTTGCGCAGCACCTCGGCGATCTTGCCGATCAGCTCGTCGCCGATGTGCATGCCAAAATTGTCGTTGACGACGTGCATGCGATCGGCATCGATGTAAAGCACGCAATCCGGCGCATTTTCGTGACGCGCGGCGATTACGGCGCGCACTTGTGTCTCGAACGCCGAGCGCGTCAGCAGCGCCGTCATGGCGTCGAAGTTGGCTTCCAGGGTCGCCGTGGTCTTGCGCGACAGCAGTTCGACGAGCCGCTCGGTACGCGGCTCGAAATCAGGCTCGTCTTCCTCCCGGAACAGCGCCAGAAAGCCGGTCACCCGCCCTGATGCATGACGCACCGGCGTGGACAGTATCTTTAATGGCGGCAGCTCGTTCGGCCGCACTCTGGTCTTGTTGATGACGAGATTGCGACGTTGCAGGTTTGCCCAGTTCAGCAGATGTCGGTGAATCTTTGTCAGGAGCTCGACCCGTGGCTTCTGGCCCAGCGGCGCCTTGCAGATCGCGATATTGCGTTCCGGCACGACCAGGGCGCCCAGCGTGCAACCGAGATGATCCACGCAGGTCTGCACCAGCACACCCAACTCGTCGCCCTGCTGCGGGTTGTCGGGATCGTCCGGCGCCATGCGCAGCAGCAGCTCGAGGTCCGAATCACGCGCTAGCAGGTCGCGCGTGAGCCCGTCCACGCTGGTGCGCGCCGCGAGTTCGCGTTGCAGGCATTCGAGCGCTGGCTGCACGAGTGCCTGTACGAATGAACAGGGCCGGTTCTCGCCGTCCCGGGTCAGCAGCGCCACGATCGCGATGACCTCGCCTTCATTGTTGCGCAGCCGGAAAACGTAGGCGGGCGCGCCCTCGTGGTCCTGGCTGAAGCCGTCAATACGCCCAGTGGTCGCCGGCGGGACTTTTGTAAGTGCCTCCTGCACCAGCGGCAGCGGATCCGGGCCGTCATAACCGTCTGCGACCCATATCGGTACGCCGTGTGTGTCATAGATGCTGACGCCAAGGGCGCGCGGCATCAGCATCCGCAGCAACAGGCCGTACGGCTCCAGATCGGGCTTCGAGCTCGCGAGGTGTAGCGGCAATTCCAGGGCGGTCGAGGCCATGGGTTTGGGTCCCTGTCCAGCGCAATGCCGGGCACGTAACGCAGGGTCGCCGATGCCGGTCCGGGTCGTCTTTGACGTAATCCGCAGTTTTTCCGAAATTGCCCCGGCTCTCAGGGCACCGACCGCCGGAACCAGGGGACGGGGTCCACGGGTGTCGCTCCGCGGCGGATTTCGATGTAAAGCCCCGGCTGGCTGCGCCCCCCGCTGTCGCCCACGGTTGCGATGACCTCGCCACCTTCCACGCGATCCCCGACGGCTTTGAAGAGCTGCTCGTTGTGGGCGTACAGGCTCATGTAGCCACCGTGGTCGATGATCAGGAGGAGCCCCATTCCGGGCAGCCAGTCGGAGTAGGCAACCCGCCCCTCGTACAGCGCCCGCACCTCTGTACCGCGGCTCGCCTCGATCAGCACGCCATTCCATTTAAGGCCGCCGCCACGTGGCTGGCCGAAGCGCGCGACGATCCGGCCTGCCGCCGGCCAGGCAAGCTTGCCCCGCAGCTTTTCGAAGGCCTGGCCGGCGCCGGGCGGCAGGTCCTTGAGCGCGCGGCGTATGTCGGCCACCAGTTTTTCAAGCGCTGCGGCTTCGCGCCTGAGCTTTGCAATCTTGTCGCTGTTGTTCCGGATCTGTGAATTGACGGCGCGGACTGCTTTGCCCCGTTCCATGCGCGCCGCGTCGATCGACGATAATTCCCTGCGGCTGTCCGCCTCGAGCGCCGCCAGCCGTTCCCGTTCTTCGGCCTCCTGCTGAGCGGCCTGCTCGAGCGCCGTGACCGCCGCCTGGATCTCCGCGATCTTGCCGGCGCGCGCACGGCCGAGGTAGGAGTAGTAAACGAGCATGCGCCCGAACGCCGCCGGGTCTTCCTGGGAAAGCAACAGCTTCAGCTGCTCCTCGCGTCCACTCATATATGCCGAGCGCAGCTGGGCGGCGAGCACCAGGCGTTGTCCACGCAGGGCCCGCTCGGTGTGTTCGCGTTCGGCAGTCAGTCCGGAAAGACGGGCATCACTCGCAGCAAGGCGCTTGCGGACGTTTCCAAGCCGGCCACGCGCGTCGCGAACTTTTTCTTCGGCGTCGCGTAGTTGCGCCGAGAGAGTGTCGCGCCGATCAGTGTCGCGGCGAATCGAGCGCTGCAGCTCCTCAATGCGCCCGCGCACCTCCTGCAGCTGCTTTTCCGGGTCGCGCGCGGTGGGCGTCGCTACCACCGCAAAAAGCAGCAGCAGGCAGCCGATACTTGCAAGTCCTTGTTTTCTCAGGGTTAAACCCTCGTCCATGACGGCCCCGGGCCGCCCTTTCCTGCGCTGATATAATGCGCGGCCGTTTTTGTCCTGGGTCACGCGGCCGACCCGTGACCCGCCCCATGGACCAACTGCTCGATTATTTTACCAATCATCCGTTCCTGGCCGGTGGCCTGGTGCTGATGACGCTGGTCGTCGTCGCCTACGAATTGCGGCGCCAGGGCCAGGGCTCGACCGCGGTCGCGCCGAACGACGCGATCCGCATGATGAATGAAGGAGCCGTACTCGTGGACGTGCGCCCGGCCAACCAGTTCAAGGACGGCCACATCGTGGGCGCGCGCAACGTGCCCGGCGACCAGATCGCCGATAACGCCACGGCGCTCGAGAAACTGGGTGGAAAGACACTGATCATGTGCTGTGATAGCGGCTCGCTGGCCAGCGCCGCGGTACGAACGCTGGCGCGCGCGGGCTTCAAGAATGTCTTCAGCCTGCGCGGGGGCCTCACGGCGTGGCGCCAGGATAACCTGCCGGTCGCGAAGGGTTGAGCCGTGCCGGTGCGGGGCGGCGAACTTGACCGGCCTCTGGCGGAAGACGCATGAAGCGCAACAACACTTTCAATGTGAGGAATGAAGATGGCTGAAGAAAACATCCCTTTGACTGGCGGCGCAGGCGACCCTTCCGGCAATGGCCAGGGTCCGGCGGTTTCGCTGCAGACGGTCTACATCAAGGACCTGTCATTCGAGTCCCCGAAGGGCCCGTTCCTGCCGGCGCAGGCACAGGATCCGAAAATTTCACTGAATCTCAGCACCGCATCGAACACTGTCGGCCAGGATGCCCATGAGGTCGTGCTGACCGTGACGCTCGAGGCCAAGAACGGCGAAGTCGCCGTTTACCTCGCCGAGGTCAAGCAGGCCGGTGTATTCGTCGTGCGCGGATTCGGTCCCGAGGAGACCCGCCGCATCCTGGGCTCGTTCGCGCCGAACGTCCTGTTCCCGTACATCCGCCAGACCGTGTCGGACGTCGTGACCAAGGGTGGATTCCCGCCGTTTCTGCTGCCGCACGTCAACTTCGATGCGCTGTTCGAGCGCTCGATGCAGGAGCGCGCCGCGCGCCAGGCTCAGCAGGGGCCGGCGCCCGAACAGACGAACTGAGGAGCGCAATGCCCACAGTCGTCGTGCTTGGCGCCGGTTCCTGGGGCACGGCGCTCGCGATCCAGTTCGCGCGCAGCGGTCGGCCGACCGTGCTGTGGGGCCGCCAGGAAGACGATCCTGCTGAACTCGCGCGCACGCGTCGCAACGAGCGCTACCTTCCCGGCGCAGAGTTTCCGCCTTCGCTCGTGGTTGAGCCCGATCTCGCAAAGGCCATCGCGAGTGGTGACGACCTGCTGCTCGCTGTTTCCTCCAGCGCGTTCAGAATCGTGCTCCAGCAGATCAAGCCGTTGCTTGGCACACGGGCGCGCATCGCCTGGGCCAGCAAGGGCTTTGAGCTTTCGACCGGCAAGCTGCCGCACCAGGTGGCGCGCGAAGTGCTGGGTCCCGGGGTGCCAATCGCGGTGCTCTCAGGACCGACATTTGCGCGCGAGGTGGGCGCAGGCCTGCCGACCGCCATCGCTGTGGCATCGCCCGACGCAGAATTCGCGCTGCAGCTCGCGCAGAGCGTTTCCGCCGGCAATTTTCGCGCCTACACGCAGTCCGACATCGTCGGCGTCGAGATCGGCGGCGCAGTCAAGAATGTGATCGCGATTGCGGCTGGCGGTTCTGACGGCATGGGCTATGGCTCCAATAGCCGCATATTCCTGATCACGCGCGGCCTTGCCGAGATGGTTCGCCTGGGCGTCGCGCTTGGTGCACGGCAGGAAACACTGATGGGCCTCGCGGGGCTCGGCGATCTCGTCCTGACCTGCACCGACGACCAGTCGCGCAACCGGCGCTTCGGTCGCGCCCTTGCCTCGGGCAAACCCATCGACCAGGCGATCGCCGAGATCGGTCAGGTCGTCGAGGGCTATCACGCCGCCAGGGCCGTGCACATGGTCGCGAAGAAACTCGGCGTCGACATGCCGATTTGCGAGTCCGTCTATCGCGTCCTGTACGAGGGCATGTCCATTCCGGACGTCGTCCTGTCGATGCTCCAGCGCGAAGTCATCCCCGAGAACTGATCAACTCCGCTCGCGTGACCTGCAGGCGTCGCTCGACATGCTGGGCCGCAGACTCGCGGCGCTGCCTGGGGGTGTGACGGGCATCACATATCCGGGTTTTGTCAAACCGCATTCGTTGAAATGCGCGATCTGTCGCCGACACTCAAGACCTCCGGGGGCCCGACAATCCGCTACTCATCAGTTAGATCGTTGGCCGAGGTTTGCGATGCCAGAGAAAGCCCACCCCAAAAAGCCTCCGACAGCCAATCCGAAGAACGTCTGGCGCCCCACCGGGAGCCTGTCACGGCGATTGACACGCCTATTCACGTTCGTCGCTGCGCCGGCGTTTCTCGTCGCCATCGTGCCGCTGCTGTGGCAAGTCGTCGTCGACGACCGCGCAATGCTGGCTGGCCGGGCGGACACGGCGATCGAGGAGGGCCGGAGCGCCGCGGTCGCGGCGCTCGATGGCGCCTTCGAATATGAAGCAAAGGCGGCGGCGAAAAAGATCGCGAGAATCGCCGACGCGACATCGGTCCGGTTAATGGATGTCAATGGCACGGAGATCGCCGGGGTCGTCCGTAGCGCCGCAGCAAAGCGCCGACCCGACTCTCGAATCCCGGACTGGCAACGGGTCGCGCTCGACCATCTGCCGGAGATTTCTTCACCCGAACTGCGAATCTTTCGCGATCTGGAGATCAACGGCGACCCGGTCGGTTCGGTCGAGGTCGTGGTGTCACCGCAACCAATCCTGAATTCCTTGCTCGCGCCGCTGGTCTGGGCTCTGCTCTTCATGCTTCCGGTCGCGATCTTCGTCTTCGTAGTCGCAGGCCGGATGCGCAGGCAGATCGCGAATCCCATCACCCAGCTGCTCGAAACCATGGATCAGGTGGCGCACTCCCAGGACTACTCGGTGCGGGCCGAGCCTGGCGGCCCCGATGAGGTCGGCAGCCTGAGCATCAGCTTCAACGAGATGCTTCAGCAAATCCATGCCCGGAATCAGCGGCTGGCAGAGCACCGCCGCAAGCTGCAGGAGCTTGTCATCGAACGCACAAAGAACTTCGAGCAGGCGGCGCGCCAGGCGGAGAAGGCCAGCCAGGCCAAGGGAGACTTCCTGGCCCGCATGAGCCACGAAATCCGCACGCCGATGAACGGCGTCGTGGGCATGGCCGAACTACTGGAGAACACCGGCCTCGAGCAACAGCAGCAACACATGGTCCAGACGATGCGCTCGTCAGCCGATGCGCTGCTTGAAATCATCAACGACATCCTCGACTTCTCGAAGATCGAGGCTGGCCAGTTGCAGGTGCTCGAAACCGCTTTCGCTCCGGTCGAAATACTGGAGGAAGTCTGCGAGTTTCTGGCTCCACAAGCGCACGAACGCAACCTCGAGCTGATTTGCGACATCGCCGCGGCGGTGCCGCAGAAATGCAGCGGCGATCCCATCCGCCTGCGCCAGGTTCTCGTCAACCTGCTCGGCAACGCCATCAAGTACACCGAGAAGGGACATATCGTCGTGCGAGCCGGCGCGACCGAATTGGCCGACGCAAAGGTCCAGCTGCGAATTGAGGTCGAGGACACCGGCTATGGGGTTCCCGAGGAGCAGCTTGAGACTATTTTCGAGGCGTTCACCCAGGGCGACTCCTTCGAGACACGCAAGCATGGAGGCACCGGCCTGGGATTGGCGATTACGCGGGAGCTCGTCACCCTGCTTGGCGGTGAGGTCGGGGCCACCAGCAAGTTGGGCATCGGCTCGACCTTCTGGGTCACGCTGCCGCTTGCCGTCCCCGAGGGGACACAACCGGCCGCCAACGCCTTCAGTGCGGGCGTCAACAGCGTACTGATCGTGCAGGACGACCAGTCCGCCGCCAAAGCCCTCGCAGCGTTGCTGGAGGCGGGCGGGGCGCGCGTATGGATGACGCGATCGGGGCATCAGGCCATCGATCGTATCGCGCTCGATAAATTCGGTCTGATCATGATCGACGAACTGTTGCCCGACATGACCGGGGTGGAGCTGGTCGATCGGATACGTTCGGCGCAGGTCTCCGCGGCGGTTCCGCTCGTGTTGATGACGAGCAGCAAGCCGGCCGTGGCCGTCGCCACCTCGTCGATCAAGGCATCCAGCGCTCCCAACGCGCGAATGAGCAAGCCGGTGCGCCGGGCCCGGTTGCGCGCGGCGATCGATTTTGCCCTCGGGCGCGGCGGCACGGTCGATGACCAGTCGCGTGCGACCGTCAAACAGGCGCGTCTCAATCTCCGGGTACTCCTCGTCGAGGACAGCCAGGTCAATCGCGAGGTGGCCATTGGCATGCTCGAGTCGCTCGGATGCAAAGTGGAATGCGCGGGCGACGGCAGCGTCGGCGTTGAACAGGCGCTCTCGTGGGGCTTCGACCTGGTGCTCATGGACTGCCAGATGCCACTGATGGACGGCTTCGAAGCCACCCGCCGCATCCGCGCGACAGAAGCCTCGAATGGTCGGGAACCGATGCCGATCGTCGCACTGACGGCGAATGCGCTGCAAGGTGACCGCGAGCGCTGCCTGGAATCGGGAATGACCGACTTCATCAGCAAGCCGTTCACCATGAAAAAACTTCATGACGTACTGCGGGCGGCGACGGGCTCTGGTGCCGCCGACACGATCCCTGCAGCCGATCCCGCAGCCGACGGCGAGGCAGCGCGTGATCAGAACGGCCAGTCGAGGACCGGGAGCCCCCTGCCGACCGTCGATATGGCCCACATCGCAGAATTGCGGTCGCTGGGCCGTCCCCAGATCATCCCGCGGGCCATTTTCCTCTTTCAAGAGCAGGCGCAGAAGAACCTTGACGAAGTCGACTCCGCCTTGCATGCCGGTGGTGCCGCTAACGTGGAACGTGCTGCCCATGCGCTGAAGTCCGCCGCCCTCAGCATCGGGGGCCGACGCTTTGCTGCGACTGCCAGCGATTGTGAACAGGCCGCCCGCAATGGTGACCTCAAGACGGCCGGCCGTTTTGCCAGCCAGTTGCGGCCCGAGTTCACCAGCCTCTGCCAGACTCTGGGAGAGATTGCCGACGATGGAGTACGGGCGGCATGACGGAACGCACGCCACGCATACTGATCGCTGATGATGATGCCGTCGCGCGGCTCGTCGCGCAGGCGGCACTGGAGAGCGCCGGGTTCGAGGTGCTGGAAGCCGAGAACGGCCGTGCCGCAGTCACGCTTTTCACGCAGCAAAACCCGGAATGCGTGATCCTCGACGTGATCATGCCCGAACTGGACGGCTTCGATGCCTGCCAGGCGATCCGTGCTACCCCCACCGGAAGGGATGCACCCATTCTTATCATGACCAGCCGCGATGATGTCGACGCCGTCGCGCGCGCCTATGCTTCCGGCGCCACGGACTTCACCACCAAGGGCATCAACAGCCGCCTGCTGATCGAGCGTATCCGATTCCTCCTGCGCGAGTACCAATCGAGGCAGGCGTTGGTCATCAGCCGAGGCCGGCTGCGGATGGTGCAGGACATGGCCCAGGTCGGGCACTGGGAAGTGGACAGCGTCGGGCGCACGCTGCACGTTTCGCACGTGGTGCGCTCACTGCTGCCCGAGCTGGCGAGCGCTGGCAGTCACTTCGCGCAGCTTGCGTCCGCACTGCGTTCCACGGACGGCCGCAAGTTGCTCGAGGCATTCCGCGGCTGGCAGGAATCACGTGCGCCCTTCCGGGTTGAGGCCGAGCTGCGGACCGGGACCAGCCTGCACATTCAGGGGGCCATGACACCCGGCGCAGATGCCTCTGGAACTGCGACGCTGACATTGGCGGTTCAGGACATCTCGACATTGCGGCGCGCGCAGCAACAGGCGCACCGGCTGGCGAATTTCGATTCGTTGACGGGTCTGCCGAACCGGATGCAATTCATCGATACGCTTACTGGCGAGCTTCGGCGTCGCGAACCCGGCACACAGCTCGGGATCCTCGTTTTCCGGCTGCGCGGTCTCGAGCGCCTTCAGCATTCGCTGGGCCAGGTTGCCTGCGATGCGGCGCTTGTCAGTACCGCACGGCTGATTCTCGAAGCCCTCGGCCACGACGCTGGAGCCGCTTTCGCCCACCTCGGTGGAGGCGAGTTCGCATTTTACGGTTCCGGATGCAGTTCTCCGGCCCTGGCGGCCATCGCTGCGGCGGACGTTGCACGTGCGTTGGCGGCCCCGGTCACCGGCCAGGGCTGGACGGCGAACTTCCTCGTCAGCACTGGAGTAGTCATGTGGCCATCGGACGGCCAGGACGCAGAGACACTACTCGAAAACGCCCGGATAACTGCCGCGCGCGGCATGTCGGCCGCGGAATCCCGGTGCGAATTCTTCACTCCCGAGGTTCAACAACGTGCGCTACGGCTGATCAAGCTCGAATCGGCGATGTACGGCGCCTTGGAGCGTGGCGAACTGAGCCTCGTCTACCAGCCCCGCTTCGAGTTGGCCGGCCAAACCCTGCACGGCGCTGAAGCACTGCTTCGCTGGAACCATCCTGAACTGGGATCTGTCACGCCTGCGGAATTCATTCCCGTTGCAGAGGATTCCGGTCTCATCGTCGCGATCGGATCCTGGGTGCTGCATGAGGCCTGCCGGCAGACGGCGGCCTGGCACGCCAGATACGGGCTCCGCTTTGCCGTTTCCGTCAACGTGTCGGCCCATCAGTTGCGGACGCCGGGGGCATTGGTAAAGGACGTACTCGCGGCGCTGCGCTGCACCGGCCTGCCAACCAGCGCCCTTGAACTCGAACTGACGGAGTCCATGATGATCGGCGCCGCGGGCGAGGCGCTTGCGGCACTGCACGAACTCAGGGGCCTCGGAATATCAATTGCCCTCGACGACTTCGGCACCGGATATTCATCACTCGGCTATCTACGCCGGCTACCGGTGGATTGCCTGAAGATCGACCGATCCTTCGTATCGGACCTGTCCACCGACGAAGGCGCCGAGCGGGTGCTGCAGGCAATCCTCGGCATCGCAGCCGCTCTGCGGATGCGCACAGTTGCGGAGGGAATCGAAACCCCAGCACAGCTCGAGATCCTCTGCAGGCACGGTTGTATCGAGGGACAGGGATTCCTGCTCGCGAGACCGCTCGACCCGAACGCGCTCGAAGCGCTGCTGTCCAAATCCGTAGCGATTGGCGCCACCCGTCCGTCAGCCGCAGCCTGATCGTCTGCCGTCGAGCCCTGCGACACCCAGCCGCCGAATCTGAGACGTGCCGGCATGGCGCCTACACGCCGGCGGGAAAACCGAGCTGGCGCCAGGCTTCGAACAGAACGATCGCCGCGGCGTTTGAAAGGTTGATGCTGCGATTGCCCGGAATCATCGGTAGCCGGATGACATGCTGCGCGGGGAATTGCGCCAGTACGGGGCCCGGCAGGCCGCTGGTCTCGCGCCCAAAAAGAAAAGCGTCACCTGCCCGGTAGCCTTGCTCCGTGTAGCGCCCGCCGCCCTGCGTTTCAACTGGAAACACGCGTGCATCGCCAAGCCCGCGCAGGCAGCTGGCCAGGTCCCGGTGTTCCAGGACCCGGGCACGGTCCCGGTAGTCGAGTCCGGCGCGTCGCAGCTGCGCGTCATCGAGGGAAAAACCGAGCGGCTGCACCAGATGTAGCGTCGCGCCAGTGTTCGCGCACAGCCGCATGATGTTGCCGGTATTGGGCGGGATTTCCGGCTCAAACAGGATCACGTGAAACATGATTAATGGAAGATTAATGGGGACGCAACCCTTTATGAAAGGGGACGCAACCCTTTTCGCTGAAAGGATAAAGG
>JANPCY010000259.1:0-5530 GCA_031431175.1 Steroidobacteraceae bacterium
GCGGCGTGTCGAGGACAACTTGCAGGATGGTGCTGTCAGTACGCAAATAGTGTTGATTATCAATAAGATAAGAAGATATGTCCCTGGGTGTCAACAAGCCGGCAGTGGCCACGTTATAGCACCGTGGCCGGGACTCCAGTCGGGCGATGCGGGGGCGTGGGCGTCACGGCGCGGGAGACAGCACTGGATCGGCAGCGGACACTCGAATGATTCCTGGCCGGCATCGAGAAACGTGCCTATCGGATCGCAAAGCTTTCGCTGCGCAACCACGACGATGCGCTCGACCCGGTTGCGTGGGAAGATATTGGCACCCCATGTCCATGATCTGGTGTCGTGATGTCCAAGGCAAAGCTGAGGCGCTCAAATGACCGGATGATCGCCGGTGTCTGCGGCGGAATCGCCGAGTGGCTGGGCTGGAAAGCAGACAAGGTCCGCGTGGTCTACGTGATCGTCTCCATCCTGAGTGCGGCGTTTCCAGGAATCATCATTTACCTGCTGCTGTGGCTTCTGATGCCGGATACCGACGAGTAAGAGGGAAGTGTCCCCTCTCAGCCTGCGGCCTTGACCCCGTGAATCAGTTCGGCGGCGACCTTCTGGGCGTCGCCGTAGACCATGCGCGTGTTGTCGAGGTAGAAGAGGTGATTCTCGATCCCCGAGAATCCCGCGCCCTGGCCGCGCTTGATCACCAGCACATTCCTGGCTTTGTCAGCATTCAGGATCGGCATGCCGTAGATCGGGCTGCCCTTGTCGGTGCGCGCGACGGGGTTTACGACATCGTTGGCGCCGATCACCAGCGCGACGTCCGCGGTCTCGAACTCGGCGTTGATCTCATCGAGGTCCGAGATCAGGTCGTAGGGCACGCCGGCCTCGGCCAGCAGCACATTCATGTGGCCCGGCATGCGCCCGGCGACCGGGTGGATCGCGAATCGCACCATGACGCCTTTGTCGATCAGGAGCTGGCACAGCTCCCAGACTTTGTGCTGCGCTTGCGCGACGGCCATGCCGTAGCCCGGTATCACGATGATTTTCTGCGCAAAGGCCATCATGACGCCGGCGTCTGACGGCTCGATCGGCTTCAGGGCGCCTTTTACGTCGCCGACGACCGCGACTTCGCTCTCGCCGAACCCGGAGAACAGCACGTTGCCGAGCGAGCGGTTCATGGCCTTTGCCATCAGCTGCGTGAGGAGCGTGCCCGCGGAGCCGACCACGATGCCGGCGATGATCATGGCGGTGTTCTCGAGCACGAAGCCCTCGAAGGCAACCGCAAGACCGGTGAACGCGTTGTACAGCGAGATGACGACCGGCATGTCAGCGCCGCCGATCGGCAGCGTTATCGTCACGCCCAGGATCAGCGCGAGCGCGAAGAACAACACAACTGTCTGCATCGTGGGATGGCCGGCAACGACCAGCGATGCGCCGATCGCGAGCGTCGCCGCGACGATCAGGAGGTTCACGACCTGCTGGCCCTTGAAGCGGAAGCTGCGCTTGATGAGGCCCTGCAGCTTGCCGAAGGCGATCAGCGAGCCCGAGAAGCTGACCGCTCCGATGAAGGCGCCGGCCACCGCGAGCGCGGTGACGACCGGGCCGTGCGCGGCCACTGCCCCGGCTTGCGCCGAGACCATGCGGAACAGTTCCACGGCCGCGATCGCCGCCGCCGCGCCACCGCCCATGCCGTTGTAGAGCGCAATCATTTGCGGCATGTCGGTCATCGCGACGCGTTTGCCGGACCACCAGGCAAGGCCGCCGCCGATGGCGATTGCGAGCAGCATCAGCGCAAAATTTCCCATGCCCGGGTACAGGAAGCTCATCACGGTGCCGATCAGCATGCCGAGGCCCGCGACGACGATGCCGCGGCGCGCCGTGACCGGCGAGCTCATGGCCTTCAGGCCCATGATGAAAAGGAAGGCGACCAGCAGGTAGCTGGCGTCGATCAGGAGCGTCGCGACATTGTCCGGAAGCAGGCCGGCCATCACGCAGCCTCCTTCGGTTTCTTCTTCTGGCCGCTGGACCGGAACATCTCGAGCATGCGTTCGGTCACCACATAGCCGCCGACTGCATTGCCGGCGCCGAGCACAACGCCGAGAAAGCCGATGACCTGCTCGAGCATCGTATCGGCGCGGCCGAGCGCCACCATTGCGCCGACCAGCACGATGCCGTGCACGAAGTTGGAACCTGACATCAGCGGCGTGTGCAGGATCACCGGCACGCGGGCGATTACTTCATAGCCGGTGAACGCCGCCAGCATCACGATGTAAAGGGCGATCACGCCTTCCATTACGCGGCCTCCACAGTCTTGCGGGTGGGTTCGTGGCGGATGCTGCCGTCGTGCGTGACGCAGGAGGCCGCGAACACCTCGTCATTCCAGTCGATGGTCAGTGCCCCGGCAGAAAGCGCAGGCCTGATAAAATTCAGCAGGTTGCGCGCGTACATCTCGCTCGCGTGAAAGGCGACCGAGGCGGGCAGGTTGACCGGCCCGATGATCCGGACGCCACGGTGATCCACGGTCTCGCCCGCGCGCGAGAGCTCGCAGTTGCCGCCATTCTCGGCGAGCAGGTCAACGATCACGGCGCCGGTCTTCATGCGCTCGACGGCGGCACGCCCGATGATGCGCGGCGCCGGCCGACCCGGGACGCCGGCGGTCGTGATGACGCAATCCGCGGCGGCGATGCGCGAGTCGAGCACTTCCTGCTGCTTCGCTTTCTCTTCTGCCGTCAGTTCGCGCGCATAGCCACCCGCGCCTTCGGCGGTGACGCCGGTTTCGACGAACTTGGCGCCAAGCGACTTGATCTGCTCGCGCGTCGCGCTCCTGACGTCATAGGCCTCGACGACGGCGCCGAGGCGGCGCGCGGTCGCGATGGCCTGCAGGCCGGCGACGCCGGCGCCGATCACGAGCACCGTGGCCGGGCGGATCGTGCCCGCGGCCGTCGTCAGCATCGGAAAGAACTTGTCGAGCGTGGAGGCAGCCAGCAGCACCGCCTTGTAGCCGGAGACAGCAGCCTGCGAGGACAGCGCATCCATTGATTGGGCGCGTGAAATGCGCGGCACCAGCTCCATCCCGAAGCTCGTGACGCGGCGGTCGCGCAGCGCGCGCACGAGTGCAGTCTGCGCGTGCGGGGCGAGGAAGCCGATCAGCGTGACACCTGCTTTCAGGCGGGAGGCCAGGGCGGGATCCAGGGGCTGTACTGCGAGCAGGAGGTCGGCCGAATCGAGGACGGCGTCCGCGGAATCGGCGAATGCGACATCCTTGTAAAGATCGTCCGGGAACCGGGCGCCGGCACCCGCGCCGCGCTCCAGCAGGAGCCTGGCGCCCAGGGCGGCGAGGCGGGCTGCGACCTCGGGTACCACCGCCACGCGGTTTTCGCCTGGCACGGTTTCCTTCAGCACGCCGATCGTGACTGGCATCAAGTTCCTCCCGGGCTTGCTTGGCCGGCCGGCCGGCTGGCCGGCGGCGCGTTGAAAAATATCACAATTGCCGTATTGTTTGCGGTTTCGGTTACCGTAGTTGGCTTGTGAACCCGAGATTGCACATATCGAAGCCATCGGCTCCAGCATCCGAGCTGGCGATCCGGCTGTCGCAGCAGGTCTTGCGCACCGACGCCTCGGGCATGCCGCTGGAGTGGATCGACTACAAGGAAGCAGTCCGGCTCTATTGTCTGGGTCAGGTGGCCTACGCCTTCGGCAGCCGGCTGTATGAGCTGCACGGCGGCACCAACGCGCGGAGTGGTCGCCAGACCATCATCGAGGTCAACTCGATGATGGCGACGCAGGGTAGTTCCGGCAATCCGGGGAGCCTGCGCGGCAATTACGTGCCGCCGCTCAACAACGAAACTCTGTTCCGGCGCGATGCGCACCTGTGCATGTATTGCGGTGGCCGCTTCGCATCGCAGCAACTGTCTCGCGATCACGTGCGGCCATTCTGCAAGGGCGGCAAGGACGCCTGGAACAATGTCGTCACGGCCTGCCGGCGCTGCAACAATGCCAAGGCCTCGCGCACGCCCGAACAGGCCGGCATGCAACTGCTCGCCGTGCCATTCACACCGACCTATGCCGAATACATTTACCTGAAGGGCCGGCGCGTGCTGGCCGACCAGATGGAATACCTGCTCGCGCATTTCCCGCGCACCAGCCCGCTGCACGCACGCATCCAGCGCTTCCAGAAGTGAGCGTCGAGGCGCGCGAGCCGCTTTACCTCGTCGATGCGAGTTTCTTTGTGTTCCGTGCCTACTACTCAGTGGGCCTGGAGATGACCGGCGTGGACGGCGAGCCCGTCAATGCGCTGTACGGCTTCAGCCGTTTTCTCGGCGACCTGATCGAACAGGCGCGACCGGTGCATATCGCAGTGGCATTCGACGAAAGCCTCGCGAGTTCATTCCGGAATGAAATCTATCCGGCCTACAAGGCCAACCGCGAGCCTGCGCCACCCGAGCTGAAGCGCCAATTCGCCTGGTGCCGCGAGTTGTGCCGCCACTTCGGCATCGCCGAGTTCGGAAGTCCGACCCACGAAGCCGACGACATCATCGGCACGATTGCGGCCAGATTCCGGGCACGCGGCCACCGCGCAGTGCTGGTGACCCGCGACAAAGATCTCGCACAGCTGATTCACGCCGGTGACGCATACTGGGACTGGGCCGCCGAGCGCCGCCTTGAATATGCCGATATCGAGGGCCATTTCGGCGTGCGCCCGGAGCGCATGGCGGATTTCCTCGCGCTGGCCGGTGATTCGGTGGACAACATCCCTGGCGTTCCGGGCGTCGGCCCGAAGACCGCGGCCGCCCTGCTGCGCGAGTTCGCATCGCTCGAGGAAATATACGACGGCCTCGAACGCGTCGCGTCACTTCCGATCCGCGGTGCCGGCAAGCTGGCTGCGAAACTTAACTTGCATCGCGAGGCGGCCTTTCTGGCGCGACGCCTGACGACCATTGCCTGCGACATGCCGATGGAAGTGACGGCCGACCAACTGCGTCGCCGCAAGCCCGATCTTGCCGCACTCGAGACTTTCTACGATCGCGCGAAGTTCGGTGCAGTGCTGCGCCGGCAAGCGCAACGCATCGCCGATCGCGCATGAGCGAAGACTTTGTCGCCGCGATGGCGGCGGCGCTCGGGCGCCAAATCGCGGCGGCACCCGAGACGAAGGTGCACGGCGGCTGCATCAACGATTGTTTCCGCTGGCAGACCGGGCAAGGACCCGTGTTCGTCAAGCGTGCGCCGCTTGCGCGCCACGCCATGCTCGATGCCGAAGTGGACGGTCATGAACGCCTGCGGCAGGCAGGCGCGCTGCGCGTGCCGGAAATCCTCGCGGTAGGCAGCACGGTTGACGAGGCATTCCTTGCTCTTGAGTGGCTGGACCTCGTCGAGCCCGATGCCGTATCGGAGGAACGATTCGGCGAGGCTCTCGCCTGGCAGCACCGCAATCGCGAACAGTCCTACGGGCTCGAGCGCGACAACTTCATTGGCGCGACACCCCAATCCAATGCCGTGGCAGATGACTGGGTGACTTTCTGGCGCGAACGACGCCTGCTGTACCAGCTGG
>JANPCY010000260.1:0-5818 GCA_031431175.1 Steroidobacteraceae bacterium
GAGTTTTGCAAGAGGCTCCACTTCGAATTCGACCCCGGCGGATGATCTGGCGAGTTTCCAGCAAACCTGTTAGCATTCCGCTGTGATGACTTTTGGCCATAACCTAAAAATTGGAGCTGTGCCAAGAACCTCGGGAAAGGAAACGTCGCATGCCATCGAAGTACCAACTGTCCCGCCGCGATGCCTTGAAACTTGCCCTGGCTGCCGGAACATCGGCCACCGTGCTCGGCCCAATGAGCTCTGCCCTGGCCGCCGGCACCATCAATTTCGCCGATATCGGCGTCGGCGATCCCGGTGGCGACTGGTCGCGCTACACCAAGGCCAGCGGCTACAATGTCAACCTGGTCTCGATCGGCAATGCGCCATCGGCCATTCTCAACGTGCTGCTTGCCGGCGGCGGCACGGGCACCTACGACATCATCAACATCGTCGGCGGCATGCAGAAGCCGCTGGTCGACAACAACCTGATCGAGGAACTCGACACCTCGAAGATGCCCAACTGGGCCAAGAACAAGAACATCGGCGAATTCCTGGGCAAGGGATCACCCGGCTTCAACTTCATCGGCTACAACGACAAGATCTACGGCTGCCCGACCGTGCTGCAGGGCGACTCGTTCGCCTATCTGCCGGAAAAGACCGGGCCGCTCGACAGCTACGCCGCGCTGTTCGACCCGAAATTCAAGGGTTATGTGGCCCTCGAAGACAACTACACGACCGCCGCCGCCAAGACTGCGCTGTACCTCAAGGCCGCCGGCAAGGCCGACATCAAGAACCCCGACGACATGACGGCGGACGAGTTCAAGAAGGTCATCGACTTCCTGATCGAGCAGAAGAAGGCGGGCCAGTTCCGCGTTATCTGGTCAAGCTTCCAGCAGGCCGTGGATCTCATCGTCAATAAGGAAGTGTACGTTATTGATTGCTGGGAACCGATGGTGTTCGTGGCCAAGTCCAAGGGCATCGACGCGGTCTATGCCGATCCCAAGGAAGGCTACCTGCTGTGGGCGATGGCGGCCTATATCGTCAAGAACCCGAAGCGCACGCCGGAACAGACCGTGGCGGCCTATCAGCTGCTCGACTTCATGCTCGGCGGTTGGTACGGCGCCAAGATCACCAGCTCGCGTGGCTACATGACCAACACGGATGCTCCGGATTACGCCAAGGCGCATGCGGACGAGTTCAAGGGTGATGAGGCGGCCAAAGTCAGCAGCATCACCGAGAACGTTCGCAAGAAGTTCGCCAAGGGCGGCACTTGGCAGAACCGCTGGCCCACGGTGGTGGATACCTATGAGGCCGAGTGGTCGCGCTTCAAGTCGGCCTGATGCGCGATAACGCAGGCAGCAGCAGTTGGCGGCTGAATGCACTGGCACGGCGGGCGTTCCTGCTGTTGCCGGTTGCGTTCATGGTCGTCTTTCTGCTGCTGCCGCTCGTCATCATGGTGGTCGTGAGTTTCTGGAAGCGGGCCATGCTCAAGATGGTGCCCGCTATCATTTTCACGAATTACACGGATTTTTTGTCTGGCACGCGACTGTCGGTGCTTGGCCGCAGCTTTGCGGTCGCCACCGAGGCAACGGTCATCGGCCTGCTGATCGCCTATCCGATTGCTTATTATCTGGCCCGCCATGCCAAACCCGCGACGACACGGCTGGTGCTGTTGCTGTTCACGGTCCCGTTCCTGGTCAATTACATCATCCGGGCGTTCGCCTGGACCTACCTGCTCGGGCGCACAGGGCCGATCAATTCGGGATTGACCGGCGCAGGGCTCACGTCCGGTCCGGTCGACTGGCTGCTCTACAGCGACTTCGCGGTGCTGGTCGGCATGACCTCGTCCTACATGCCGTTCATGATCTTCCCGCTCTGGATGTCGATCGCAGGCATCGACCGGCGATTGTCGGAAGCCAGCTGGATGCTCGGCGCGCCGCCTTGGGCCACATTCTGGCGCGTGACGCTGCCGCTCTCAATGCCGGGCGTGTTCGCTGCAATCATCTTCTCGTTCGTCGGCTGCTTTGGCGAAAGCGCCGTGCCCGTCATTCTGGGTGGTGTCGGCTACCAGCTGATCGGCAACGAGATCACCAGCACGCTCGATGTGCTGAACTATCCGCTGGCGGCCGCAATGTCCTCAGTCGTGACAGCGGCCATGCTGGCGCTGCTGGCGATCTGGTATCTGGCCTTCGACCTGCGCTCGTTCCTCGGCAAGATACTCGCCTGGAGGATGGCGTGATGCCCGGCCCCCATCGGCAAACCTGGCTGATCTGGGCTGCCATCACGACTGTGCTGGTACTGCTCTATCTACCACTGGTGCCGCCGCTCTTTTTCTCGCTGGCGCCGGAAGGCCCGGCCGTTGGGACGGCCACCCTGCGCTGGTATGTGGAGATGTGGCAGAACCCGCTGCTCACCGGCGCCGTTGTCACCAGCCTGGAAGCCGCGCTGATCGTAGCGGTGGTCACGCCGCTACTGGCGCTCGGTGCTGCCATGGCCATCCGGGAGCTGAAGATCCCTCGGCTGATCCTCGTCCTCGTGCTGCTGCCGCTGTTCGTGCCCGGCGTCAGCATGGGACTGGCGATGGCCTTCTTCTTCCGTCTGCTGGATGTTCCGCCGTCGCTCCTCACCATCGCTATCGTGCAGATCGTCTGGGCGCTGCCGTTTGCGACCCTGGTCGTGCTGACGGCCATGTCGACGTTCGATCCGATTTACATCGAGGCCGCCCACATGAGTGGCGCCAACCGCTGGCGCGCCTTTCGCGACATCGAGCTGCCGCTGATCTGGCCGGGCGTCTCGGGGGCGGCGACGTTTTCACTGATCCTGTCGTTCAACGAGACCATCCGCACGTCGCTGGTGCAGGGGCCGCTCAATACGGTGCAGACCTACATCTGGTCCACCTATAAGCAGATCGGCCTGTCTCCAACGCTCTACGCGCTGATGACGCTGCTGATCCTGCTGACGATGCTGCTGGTGGCGTACACCGTCGTCAGCGGGCGCCGCGCGGCGCGCGCCTGATCAATCGTCCAGCGGAATGACGTGCTGCGGATCGATCCCGATTGGGACAGTGTCGCCCGCCTGGATACCGGAACGGCGGGTGACCATGGCTGTGATCTGCTGGCCGTCCGGCAGCCGCAAAGTGTAGTCGAGCACCGTCCCGCGATAAGTGACGTCTTCGACCACGCCGGAGAGCTGGCAAGCTGCTCCAGCTGCGGCTGGCCCGACGGCAACGTCTTCGGCGCGGATCGCAACGTGTACGCCCTTACCGGAACGGTCCCCTAGCGGTACGTCCGTGATGGGAAATCCGGCGACCCGATAGCTGGCTTTGCCATTTGCACGCGAATGTTCGGTGGTGGCCAGCACGTTGCAGCCGCGAAAGAATCTCGCAACGAAGGTACTGCGTGGGTGCCGGTACAGCGCTTCCGGCGCGTCGAACTGGGCGCACTGCCCCTTGTTGAACACTGCGATGCGATCGCTCATCGTCAGCGCCTCTTCCTGGTCATGCGTAACGTACAGGAACGTCGTGCCGGTCTCGGCATGGACGCGTTTCAATTCGTTTTGCATGGCCCGGCGGATGCGTTCGTCAAGCGCCGACAGCGGTTCATCGAGAAGCAGCATCTTGGGTTCCGGGGCCAATGCCCTTGCCAGCGCCACCCGTTGTTGCTCGCCGCCGCTGAGCAGGGTTGCGTTCTTGCCCTCCATGCCGGCAAGGCCGACCAGGTGCAGCATTTCGGCGACGCGTTTGTTGCGCGCGGCCGCGTCTGTGCCGCGCACGTTCAGCCCATAGCCCACATTCTCGGCCACCGTCATATGCGGAAAGATGGCGTACTGCTGGAACATCATGCCGAGGTTGCGTCTCCACGGCGGCACGTCGACGACATCGCGGCCGTCGATCTCGATACGCCCTGTATCCGGGCGCTCCAGGCCCGCCACCATGCGAAGGATGGTCGATTTGCCCGAGCCGCTCGGTCCAAGAAACGTGAAAAACTCACCGCGATTGACTTCGAGCGAGAGGTTGTCCGCCGTGACTGTCGGCCCGAACCGTTTGGATACGGCGTCCAGCCGCAAGATGACGTCCGTCATGCCAGCGCCGCCGCTGCCGTGGTGATGGCGATCTCGGTGGCGCGCACCAGGGTCGCCAGCTCCATCGAGGCGACGTCCGCGCGCTGATGCAGCTCGAGCTTGCGCTCCTCTTCGACGGTTTCAAGGATCTCCACCACCTGCTCGGGCAGATAGGGCACGTGGATAAAGCCGGTCAGCGGCGGCTTGCGCATGGTCTGGGCGTGACTAAGCGTGGTATAGAGTGTGGCGTTGCACAGGAAGGTGCCGGCCGTGGCCGAGATGCGCGCGGGAATGCCGGCCTTCAGCAGCGCGTTACGAATTTCGCGGTTGGGAAGCGTTGCCAGCGACGCCGTGGTGCCGTTGCCGCTGACGGACGCATCTGTGACCACCTTGCCTTCGTTGTCAGGGATCTCGAAATCGGCGACGTTGATGCCGATGCGCTCGAGCCGGATGACACTCTCGCCGGGCCACAGCCCGAGGCTGATCATGATGTCGGGCTTCAGCTCGTTCATCAGGCTGGTGAGACCCTCGTGCAACTTCTCGTAGGACACCGGCAACCTGCGGCCGATGACCTTCACGTCGCCCAAGGTCCGGCCGTCGAGCGCCTGCGCCACTTCGCCGGCCGGATTGCGTCCGCGTCCACCATATCCCTCGAACCCGGTCACCAATGCGGTCAATGACATCGGCTCTGCACCCCTTGGCTGACGTTTCTTTGGCTCTAGAGCCACTTGCGAAATAGCAGCAATGCGCCGGATTTTTCGTCCTGAGGAGGGATGAGACGAGGCGTCCGCGCCCAGTTCAGGCAAGGTGTTTCCGCGACGAACCACCAGCCGAATCGGGACGCGGACATGCCTCTGGCGACGACGTTAACCAACACCTGGGACCACATCCAAGATTTTCTTTTCCCGATGCTGCGGCAAGAGGTCGGGCCTGCCGGGCCGTCCGCTGGACGACCGGCATGCGCTGGCACGCGCGTTCGTCATGCCGAAGGCGTGCTCTGGTGCGACGCCAAGCCCGTGCTCGGTCTGGCGACGACCTCGGGCCTGATCGAGCGCCTCGCCGTCGATGCCACGTTGCGCCGGCTGTGCGGTTGGGAGCGTGCGAGCGCGGTTCCCAGCGTATGTAACGCCCAACGCCCCAATGCAATGCTGCAAGGCAATCTGCACTTACAACGTAAAGTGAACGCGATACCCCTCACAGCAGACGTGATCGGCAGTGCGACGAGCGGAGGCGGTTGCACTTGGGCAAATGTCGGTCAATGTATAGCTGCGGCCGACGTCTGTGGCGCGCAACGACTGGGCTCCGATGGTCGGTCAGGGTCATGGGCCGCCAGTTCGTCGATGCTCTCGCTTCAGCCGCTGCTATCTCAGCACCGGAAGACCTGCTCCGACGGAAGGGCCGAGTGCAAGTTTCCGTGATCCGGAGTCGCCTCATTGGTTTAGGGAATGCATCATCGCTGGCAATCGGATACACTGACCCAGCACAGTGTGGCTTACCCACGGTATTTGTGCCGCAACCGGGTGCCAATGCAGTTCCTTGAGCGTTCAGGCAGGCTATTTGACCAAAGTACCTCAAGAAAATAGGCCCAACGGCACTGCAACTAAATTGCATGCAGCGATCGAAAGTGGCGACCCCGGTTGGACTCGAACCAACGACATCCCGCTTAGAAGGCGGGTGCTCTATCCAGCTGAGCTACGGGCGCTCGATGTTACGGATGTACGGCGCGGTCGGCCGCATCGTCCGCTGATCTTCCCTTATTGCCAAAATGGCGTTTCCACAA
>JANPCY010000261.1:0-1624 GCA_031431175.1 Steroidobacteraceae bacterium
CTACCTCGACCCGGACGGTGATGGCATCCCGTACCGCACGCTGCCGGGCATCAGCCCGAAGGCCGCGTACTTCACGCGCGGATCCGGCCACAACCGCTATGGCGTGTACACCGAGGACCCCGTGGAATACCAGGACGTCATGGAACGCTTGACGCGCAAGTTCAGTACGGCGGCGCGGCTCGTCCCGCCGGCAGTCATCGAGGGCCGCAGCGCCCAGGTCGGGATCGTGAGCCTGGGTTCCTGCGACGCGCCGGTGCGCGAAGCGCTGGCGCTCCTGCGCCGCTCGGGGACCGCGATCGACTACCTGCGCGTGCGCAGCTTCCCGTTCGGGACCGAGGTCGAGGAATTCCTGGCCACGCACCAGACAATCTTCGTGGTCGAGCAGAATCGCGACGCGCAACTGCGCTCGCTGCTGACGCTCGAGACCGCGGTGGACAAGAAGAAGCTGCGTTCCATCCTTCATTACAATGGCTCGCCGATGGCGGCAGACTGCATCGTGGATGGCATCAATTCGGCGCTGGCCAAGGGAGTTGCGGCATGAGTTTCATTGGCAAGCCGAAGGTCGCGAATCCGAGCCTGCCGCCAAATGAGCTTGGCCTCAACCGGCGCGACTACGAAGGCAGCATGTCCACGCTGTGCGCGGGTTGCGGCCACGACTCGGTCACAGCCGCCATCGTACAGGCCGCTTACGAACTGGCGCTGCCACCGCAGAGTGTCGTCAAGCTCTCCGGAATCGGCTGTTCATCGAAGACGACGGCCTATTTCGTCGCGGGGGCGCATGGATTGAACGCGGTGCACGGCCGTATGCCGTCGATTGCGACCGGGGCCAACGCCGCCAATCGAAATTTGCGTTACATTGGTGTCTCGGGTGACGGTGACTCGCTGTCCATCGGTGTCGGCCAGCTTGCACACGTGATCCGGCGCAATCTCGACATGGTCTACATCCTCGAGAACAACGGCGTCTACGGACTGACCAAGGGCCAGTTCTCGGCGTCGGCCGACATCGGCTCAAAATCGAAGAAAGGCGAGGCCAACGAGCAGGAACCGATCGATCCGGTTTTGCTCGCGCTTGCACTGGGCGCGTCATTTGTTGCACGCAGTTTCTCCGGCGACAAGGAACAACTGGTACCGTTGATCAAGGCGGGCTTGTCCCACAGCGGCTTCGCGATCATCGACGTGCTGTCGCCCTGCGTGACTTTCAATGACCATGAGGGCTCGACCAAGAGCTATGCCTACGTGCGCGAACATTCGGAGGCGCCGGTCGCCGCGGACTACGTCGCGCCACAGCGCGAGATCAGCGTCAGCTATGCACCAGGCGAGGTGCTGCCGGTCACCATGCACGATGGCAGCAGCGTCCTGCTGCGCAAGCTGGACCCGGATTACGACCCGACCAATCGTGCGCACGCGTCTGCTTACGTGCAGGAACGCGCCATGCGCAACGAGTATGTGACCGGCCTGATCTACGTGGACCAGAAGCGCCGCGACTTCCACGCCCGGCACAACACGCCCGAAGCCGCGCTCAACAGCGTGCCATTCGAGCGGCTGTGCCCGGGCGCGGCGAAACTCCCGAAGATCCTCGCGTCATTCCGCTGACGGGCGGCAATCCAGGACATTCAGCGCGCCG
>JANPCY010000262.1:0-2940 GCA_031431175.1 Steroidobacteraceae bacterium
CTCGAACTGTCGAGCCTCTGGCGCCAGGGCGCGAGCTTCAAGGAAATCGCCATTGACCAGCCGTTCGTGCGGGCCATGCTCCGCGAGGACGGTTCGCTCAACCTCGCAGATCTTGTGGAGCCGTTCGCAGAAGAGACTGAAGCCCCGGCAGAGGACACCGGTCCTGCACGCCTCTTCATCGACCTGTTCCGGGTGAACGCCGGCCAGGCCGACTTCGAGGATCGCACGCTCGCCCCTGCATTCACCGCCCAATTCAAGCCGATCAGCTTCGAGCTTCGCGATTTCAGCACGACGGAAGACACCGACAACGCCTACGAACTGCACGCCCAGGTCGGCGCCGGCCAGACGCTCGACTGGGATGGCGACGTTTCGCTCGCACCGCTGGCCTCGCAGGGCAAGTTCAAGTTCAGCAACTTCACCGCCAACAAGCATTGGGCGTACCTGCGGGATGCCGCCGGCCTCGACGTCACCTCGAGCAATTTCGGCTTCGATGGAAGCTATGAATTCCGCGCGGGCGAGACCGAGACCGACCTCAAGCTGGTGCTTCGCGAGATCGGGATCGCGGACTTCGGCATCCGGCCGGCGGGAGACGCGGAAGAAACAGCGCGCTTCAAGAAGGTCACTGTCAGCAATGCGGCACTCGACCTGGCCAAACGCGAAGTGGTCGTCGAGAAAGTCGAGCTGGATGGCGGCAATGTCCTGATGTGGCGCGACGCAAGCGGCCTGATCAACCTGCTGCAGTTGGCGGAGGGTTCGCCGGATGCGCCTGCGGCTGAAGGCGCAGTCGCATCGCCGCGCGTGGATGAATCGCCCTGGACCTTTTCGGCGCCGGATATCCAGCTGAAGGCCTTGCAGGTTCGGGTGGAAGACCGGCAGGTCACGCCGGCGGTCGAATACCTGCTCGATCCCTTCGAGCTGCGGATCGCCGGATTCAGCACGGCGCCAGGTACTCAACTCAAAATCGCAATGGACACGCGTGTCAACGAGACGGGCGGCATCAAGGCGGATTTGCGTTACGGCATGGATGCCGGCGACATCGAAGGAAAGCTCGGGATCACGACGCTCGACCTGACGGCGCTGCAGCCCTACCTCGACAGCTATACGAAGATGGATCTGCTGAGCGGCCAGTTGACGACCGAGCTCGCGGTGTCCATGGATGCCGAGAGCGAGCTCGGTGCGGATGGTTTCGTGCAGATCGACAAATTGAAGACCGTCGATCGTGCCGTGAAGGAAGACTTCATCAAGTGGGACATGACTCGCGCAGACGGCTTCAGCTATGACAGCCGCGGCGGAAAGCTTCGGATCAAGTCGATCAAGATGCGGGCGCCGTATGCGCGCGTCATCATCGCGCCTGATGAGACAGTGAACCTCGCGGAAGTGCTGACGCCCGCAAATCCGGTACCGGTTGTGGAAGTGTCAGACGAGGCCGTCGGCCTCCAGTACCGGGAATACAAAGGCACGACGATGATCATCGACAGCGTGACCATCGACGACGGCTCGATGAACTTTGCGGACTTCTGGATCCAGCCGAACTATGCGGTGAGCGTCCAGAGCCTGAATGGATCGGTCGTCGGCCTCTCGTCCGATCCGGCCTCGCGCGCCAAGCTCGAACTCGAGGGCGAGGTGGACCGCTATGCGCCGGCGACAATCGGTGGCGAGGTCAACCTGCTATCGGCAGCGCTCTTCACCGACATCCAGATGAAGTTCGCGGGCGTGGAAATGACTTCCGTCACGCCGTATTCCGGGCGTTTTGCCGGCTACAAGATCGAGAAGGGCAAGCTGACGGTGGACCTCAGCTATCACGTCGAGAACCGGCAGCTCATTGCGAAGCAGAAATTCGTCATTGATCAACTCCAGCTCGGCGAGAAGGTCGACAGTCCGGATGCGGTTTCGCTGCCGCTCAAGCTCGCGGTCGCGCTGCTGAAAGACCGGAACGGCGTCATCGACATCGACCTGCCCATGACCGGCAGCCTGGACGACCCGAAATTCAGGATAGGGCCGCTGGTATGGAAATTGATCGTCGGCCTCCTGACCAAGATCGCGACTGCACCGTTTGCCCTCATCGGAGCACTCTTCGGCGGCGGCGAAGAGATGAATTTCGTCGATTTCGACCCGGGTGCTGCTTCGCTTGATCCGGCAGGACAGGAGAAGATGGCGGGGCTCCTCAAGGGACTCCAGGAACGTCCCGCATTGCAGGTCGACGTGTCGATGGCGTACTTGCCGGAGCTCGACGGGCCGGTGCTCGGGCGGCAGCAGCTCGACAAGGAGCTTGCCGTACTCGCGGCAAATGAGCGCAGCGCAAAGAAGCGCGTGGACCCCGAGGCGGATGCGGCGGCACTCGCGGATTTAGAGCGCCGCTTCGAATTGCTGACCAAGCAGTACGGCGTGGCCTTCGGCGAGGAAGCGCCGTTACCTGCGCAGTCACTGGCCTACGAGGCGCTGAAGAAGAAAGAACGCACGCCGGAGCTCCTCGCCGCGACGAGCGCCGAACTCGAGGACAAACTGATCCGCAAGACGCCAGCACCCGCACTCGCGCTCGAGGAACTGGGCAAGGCGCGTGCGCAATCCATCCAGGAGGCGCTATTGAGCGGCGGTCAGGTCGATCCCGGCAGAGTTTTCGTGATTACCGCCGACGCGAGGCCCCCGGTTGCGGTGGAATCGCGCGTGCGCATGGAGCTCAGCCTGAAGTAAAGTCGCGGCATGAAGCGCGCACTTCACATCGCCTTTATCCTGAGCCTGGCGCTGCTCGCAGCGCCAGCGACCCGGGCCGACGAAGCGCTGGAGCACGCCAAGCGGGTGCTCGATGGTGCAATCCTGTTCGACGGCCACAACGACCTTCCGAACGCGATCCACAAGTTCAAGGAAGCGCCCGACGACATTGTTGCCTACGACCTGCGGGTGCGCGCGCCCGGCAAGGGCCAGACCGACATCCCACGCCTG
>JANPCY010000263.1:0-5277 GCA_031431175.1 Steroidobacteraceae bacterium
TGCCGTGCTCGCCGTCGTCATCCTGCTGCAACGACGCGCACTGCGCCGGCTCGTGGACCAGGCCGAAACAGAGCATCAGACCGCCCGCGGACGCGGGGTCGCGGATGCCGATGTCGCGCGCGCGATGCTCGACGGCATGCGCGAGCCTGCGCTCCTGCATGGTGATCGAATCGAGGCAGTCAACGCGGCCTTCGCGACGCTCGCCGGCATTCCGATTGCGGACATGCTGGGGCGCAGTCTGGCGGACCTCGTCGCGCCGGAGTACGCGGAGCTCGTGACGCTCGCCGTGGCGCGCGCCCTGTCCGGCGAATCGGGGCCGGCGATGACCGAGGTCGAGATGTCCGACAGCCACGGCCAGGTCACGCGCCTGGAACTTGCCGGCACCGCGCTCGATGCCGGCGGCCGCCAAGTCGTGCTGCTGAGCGCGGTGGAGATGCTGCCGCACCATGAAACGCCGGGGCAGTCATTGCTGCCGGGCCGCGCGCAGTTCGCACTCGATTCGCTCGGCGAAGGCCTGATGACGACCGATGCGCAGGGCCGGGTCGACTACATGAACAGATCCGCCGAGGCGTTGACTGGCATCCGGCGCGAGGAGGCGCTCGGTCAGCTGTTCAGCGCGCTGGTCGGTTTCGTCGACGAGCACGATCGCCGGTCGCTGGCGGATCCGGTACAGCAATGCCTGGATTCCGGAAGCCGCGCCACGCTCGGCCGGCGGGCGCTGATGATCGCCCGCGCGACCGGCAACGAACTTGGAGTCGAAGCATCGGCATCGCCGATCCGCGGCGGGGAAGGAGAGATCGCCGGCGCCGCTGTCATGCTGCACGATGTCAGCGAGCTGCGTGGCCTGACGCAGCAGATGTCCTATCAGGCAAGTCACGACGCGCTGACCGGGCTGGTCAATCGCCGCGAATTCGAACGCCGCCTCGGCGATGCCCTCGAGACTGCGCGCGCGGGCCGGCAGGGCCACGTGATGTGTTATCTGGACCTCGACCGCTTCAAGGCGGTGAACGACACCAGCGGCCACCTCGCGGGCGACAACATGCTGCGCGAGGTCGCGGCGCTGATCCGCGAGGCGGTGCGCGATTCGGATACCGTGGCGCGTCTTGGCGGCGACGAGTTCGGCGTGCTGCTGGTCGGCTGCCCGCTCGAGAAGGCGCGCCAGATCGCCGACGACATCTGGCGCGCGATCGGCGAATACCGCTTCGTCTGGAAGGACCGGATCTTCAGCGTCGGAGTCAGTCTCGGCCTCGTCGAATTGACGGGCGAGAGCAATTCGCAGGAAGAGATCATGAATGCGGCGGATTCGGCCTGTTACGTCGCCAAGCGGCAGACCGGCAGCCACGTCCACGTCTACTCCTCGCACGACGAGGCCGTCGCGCGCAGCCGCGGCGAAATCCACTGGCTGCAGCGGCTGCAGGCGGCACTGCGCGACGGGTTCTTCGAGCTTTACTTGCAACCCATCGAGCCGACTCGCCCGGGCTCGATCGGCGGGCCGGCGATGGAAGTATTCGTGCGGTTGCACGACGCCGGCCAGCCCGTCCTGCCGGCAGAATTCTTTCCGGCCGCGGAACGCTATCGCCTGATGTCGTTGATCGACCGCTGGGTGCTCGGCGCAGCACTCGCGGCGCTTGCGGCGGGCGCAATCCGGATACCCCCCGGGCGCAGCCTGTGCATCAATGTGTCCGGGCAGACCCTGGCCGACCCGTCATTCCTTGAATTCGTCGTCGAGGAACTGGACCGCAGCGGCGTGGCGCCGCAGCAGATCTGCTTTGAGGTGGCGGAGGCCTCGGTCATCGGCAACCTGGAACAATCGCGGCGCTTCATCGACGTGCTGCACGGCATAGGCTGCCGATTCGCGCTGGATGACTTCGGCACTGATCTCGGCGGTTTCGCCAGCCTGAAGCAGCTGCCGATGGACTACCTGAAGATCGATGGCTCATTCATGCGCGACCTGGCGCGCGACTCGGTCAACCAGGCGATGGTCACCGCCGTGATCGGCATGGCGCGCACGCTGAATTTCCGGCTGATCGCCGAGCAGGTCGAAGACCAGCCTTCGCTCGAGGCGGCACGCGCGATGGGCATCGACTTCGTGCAGGGGCATGCCGTCGGCCGCCCGCGGCCGCTGGCGCCTGCGGCCTGAGCGCGCGGCTAGGGCGCCTGGTTCAACGCGCGCATCTCGTCATCCTGGCCGGTGAGTTGCCAGCGGATCAGCGAGACGGGAATCATCCCGGCGCGGTTTACGTCTTCGAAATAACGGCGCAGGGTGAATTGCCCGCCGAGCCTGTCCGCATAATCCTTCATCAGATTTTCCAGCAGGTACTTGCCGGTCACGTAGCTCGAGCCGTAACCCGGCTGGCGCAGGTAGAGTTGCTGCTCGAAGCCCAGCAGGTCGAGATCCGGCCGCATCCAGCCGCGCGGCGTCCACTTCACCTGGAAGGCTTTCGCCTGCTGGATGTCAAACAGGTTGGCATGCGCATAGAGTGACGCCAGCCCGCGGGCCGCGCGTTGCGCGAGCATGATCCAGACGATTTCACGCGTGCGCGGGGAATCGTCGAACAGACCCGCGTGCAGCATGAACTCCTCCATCGCGGTCGCCATGCCCTCGGCGCGGTTGTCCCAGATGTTGTAAAGCAGCGCTCCGCGCCGGATCGGGCTCGCGTGCGGGTCATCGCGCATCTGGGCGAGATCCCACCAATGGTAGAAGTGCGTGTAAAGCGTCAGCGGCTCGTAATGCGTCGCGATGGCAAAGAAGTTCCGCTTCTCGATCGGCACGTACTCACCCATCTGTGCGCGCAAGGCCGGATCCATGTAATCGCGCATCGGAAACATGTCCCGGTCGCTCAGGAATGCGATGAATTTGGTCACCGCTTCGTTGGCGCGCAGCTGGTATTCCTCCGGGGTCGCGATCACCGGCAGCGGTGGCAGCGCGCGATTGCGCTCTTCCTCGAGCTTAAGCGAGGCATGCGCTCGCGCCAGCTCGCGCTTCAGGAGATCGACTTCCTCATCCCAGGTCATCGGTATCAAGTGGACGTTGCGCAAGTTCCAGGTGTAGTTGTCCTTGCCGATGCCGGAGGGTCCGTCCTTCGACGGCGCCTGCTGCCCCAGCCATCCGACAAAACTCGCGGTCGCCTCGCCCGCGGCGCGTATCGCCTGGCGCAACGCCGTGCCACTGGCGGCGGTCTTCTCCGCCAGCGCATCGAGCGCTTCGACCTGTTTCTGCATCGATCCCGTGCCCGTGACCCAGAGGTCGCGCGCATTGCCGGTCAGATTCAGTCGAGCCTGCTCGAGCAGCGGCGGGATGACGGACAATTCGGCCGCCAGTTTGGCCTCCGCTGATGTTGACAACGGGTATTCGTAGGTCCACAACTCGGCCAGGTGATGATGTGTCGGGCCCTCGTGCGCGGGCGTGTCGCTCTGCTCCGTCCAGACCGTCGTGTAGAAAGCAGGATCGCGCGCCCAGGGTTGCAGGACGCGGATGTAGAAATCCATGCCATTCATCTCGGCGCGGACGAGTTGGTAGTCAACCTGCTGCTCGACGGGCCACGATCCGGGGCTGATTGCCGCCAGGCGCTGCTGATACGTCTTCAGTTCCTGCTGGCGCCGCGCAAATGTCGCAGCGGTGTAGTCGGGCGCGCCTGCGCGATCGGGCGGTTGGTCGAAGGCCCGCCACTCTGTGAACAGCGCGACCAGATTCTGATAGCTGCCGGGTGCGCCGTCACCCTGCGAAGCGTTGGCCAATCCGGCAGCTACCGATGCCATGACAGTGAGCCACACGAGATGACGTCGTCCGAATTCATTTCGCATGTAGTGCATTCCATGTGGAGATGGTTCCGTATTGTAAATACAATAGCATTGGTGTACTTGGTCAACTCTCCAAAACGCTCATCCGGGGAAGCCGCATGAATCGCAATCTCGTGCTAATGCTCGTCATTCTCGCTGCCGCAGCCGGCGGCTACTACGCCTACGACCGGATGAAGGGCGGCTCGCCCGCGCCGGACCTTGCGCCGGTGGGTGCGACACTGCTCGAGGGCCTCGGCAATTACAGCATGCCGGTGACCGCGAGTGGCCCCGACGTGCAGCGCTGGTTCGACCAGGGACTTGCGATGACCTACGGCTTCAATCACGACGCCGCCGAGCGGTCCTACCTGAAGGCCGCCGAGCTCGACCCGGATTGCGCGATGTGCTGGTGGGGCGCCGCGCTGGTGCTCGGACCGCACGTCAATTCGACGATGGATCCGGCCAACAACGCCAAGGCCTGGGACCGGTTGCAGCGGGCACGGGACGCGGCGGCTGACGCGACGGAAAAGGAAAAGGCTTTCATCGAAGCGCTGTCTGCGCGTTATGCGGCCGAACCACCCGAAGATCGCAAGCCGCTCGACGAGGCATACGCTGAAGCGATGGGCAAGCTGGCCGCGACGTACCCCGATGATCTCGACGCCGTCACGATGCATGCGGAATCCATGATGGACCTGCAGCCCTGGGATTATTGGGATCCGGCCGGCCAGCCGAAAGGCCACACCGCCGAAGTCGTGTCACAACTCGAATCGGTCATCGCGCGCAACGCAGAGCATTTCGGCGCATTGCATCTGTATGTCCATGCTGTCGAAGCTTCGCCCGACCCGGCGCGCGGCGTAGCCGCGGCGGATCGCCTGCGCGAAATTCTGCCGGGTTCCGGCCACCTCGTGCACATGCCGGCGCATATTTATGCGCGCGTCGGTCGTTACCACGACGCGGTGATCGCGAACCAGAAAGCGATTGGTGCGGATGATGCCTATCTCGCGATCTGCAAGCCGGGGCCGGGCGTCTATCCGCTGGGCTATGTGCCGCACAACCACCACTTTCTGTGGTTTGCGGCGACAATGGAGGGTAACAGTGCGGTCGCCTTGAGCGCGGCAGCTGCGACGGCGGCGCGCACCAGCGACCCGGCACTGATGCGCACGCCCGGATTCGAGGCGATGCAGAACTTCGCACTGACGCCGTTGTTCACCGACGTGCGTTTCGGCCGCTGGCAGCAGATCATCGACACGCCGCAACCGGCCGACGACCTGCCATATATGGTCGCGATGTGGCACTACGCGCAGGGCATGGCAGCGGTGGAGCAGGGCCGGCTTGACGACGCCAAGGGGCATCGCGCGGAAGTCGCAAAGGGCGCCAGCGACCCAGTGGTGATTGCGATGAAAGCCTGGGATCGCTATTCACTTGCAGATGGTGTCCGGATTGCCGAACGCATGCTTGCGGCAGAACTGGCAGAGGCCGGAAAGGACATCGACGGGGCCA
>JANPCY010000264.1:0-3453 GCA_031431175.1 Steroidobacteraceae bacterium
CTTGCCTTTCCCAGGAGCGCACGGGAAGATTGCCAATGCAATCGGCAACCGCTTTCGCACCCGCCACGGTCGGCAATGTCGGCATTGGATTCGACATCCTGGGCCACACGTTTCCGGCCATCGGCGACCGCGTGTGCGCAACGCGCGCCGCGCAACCCGGCGTGCGCATCGTGGCCATCACCGGGGTTGTGGATGAATTGCCCACCGAAGCCGCGCGTAACACGGCGGGCAAGGCAGTCATGTCGCTCTCGGAGTCGCTGGCACTGCCATTTGGCATTGAACTGGCGATTGACAAAGGCATTCCACTGGGTTCCGGTCTCGGTGGCTCGGCCGCATCCGCCGTGGCCGCGGTCGTGGCGGTCAACGAACTGCTGGACCAGCCCCTGTCGCAGCTCGAGCTGCTGAAGCACGCGATCCAGGGAGAAGCCGTCGCGAGCGGCTCGCTGCACGCAGATAACATCGCCCCATCGCTATTCGGGGGGCTGGTGCTCACGGTCGGCATCGACAACCCGAGGATCAAACAGATCCCCGTGCCGCCCGGCATCCGCTGCGTCCTTGTACACCCGAGGTTGTATCTGTCGACGCGTGCAGCGCGCGCGATCCTCGATCGCAGCGTGAAAATGTCCGACGTCGTCTGGCAGACTGCCAATCTGGCCGGTTTCCTGGCCGGCTGCTACACCAATGACCTGGCGCTGATCCGCGACGCCTTCGAGGACGTCCTCATCGAGCCACAGCGCGCCCAGCTCATACCCGGCTTCGCCGACGTCAAGCGCTCCGCAATGGAGGAAGGTGCCCTCGGCTGCTCAATTTCCGGTGCTGGCCCCAGTGTCTTCGCCTGGTGCGAGGAATCGCATGCGCAGGCAACTTGCTCGGCGATGGTACGGGCCTTCGCGCGGTACGACCTCGTCAGCGACGAATGGATCGCGGAGATCGGGAGCGTTGGGGCGCACGTGGTGGAACGGCGATGAATGTTTGCAGCACCCGTGACGAGCGGATGCAGGTGCCGCTGTCACGCGCACTGGAAGAAGGCATCGCGCCGGACGGCGGGCTTTACGTGCCGGCCAGATTGCCGACACAGGCAGCGCGAGCGATGGCGAGCCAAGCCACGCTCGATCTGCTCGCAGCCCGACTGCTGGCGCCTTTTTTCGACGGGGATGCGCTCGCCACCCAGCTTCCGGCCATCGCCACCGAAGCCTTCAATTTTCCGGCCCCGCTCAGGTCGGTCGGCGGCGAAGCGGATCAACTCTCGGTGCTCGAGCTGTATCACGGGCCGACCGCAGCCTTCAAGGATTTCGGCGCCCGCTTCCTCGCTGCCTGCCTGGCGCGAATTCCCCGGCCGGATCCGCGGATTTTGACGATTCTCGTCGCTACTTCCGGTGACACCGGCGGCGCGGTCGCCGCAGCATTTCATCAAAAGCCCGGCTTCCGTGTCGTGCTGCTGTATCCGGCCGGCAAGGTTTCGCCCCTGCAGGAACGGCAGTTGACCTGTTGGGACGGGAATATCCAGAGCTATGCGGTGCGCGGAAGCTTCGATGATTGCCAGCGGCTGGCGAAGGAGGCTTTCCGCGATGGGCGGCTACGGGATGCGCTGCCACTGTCTTCCGCAAACAGCATCAACATCGGCCGCCTGCTGCCTCAAATCACTTATTTTGCGGCGGCGAGTCTCAGGATCCGCGAAGTCGAGGGCCGCAGCGCCAACTTTGTGGTTCCATCCGGCAATCTGGGCCAGGCAGTCGCCTGTGTCTGGGCGCGCGAGCTCGGCCTGCCGATTGGCGAAATCGTGCTCTCACACAATGCCAATCGGACGGTCCCGGATTTCCTTGCCGATGCCCAATGGCGGCCGCGTCCGAGTATCGCTACCATCGCAAGTGCGATGGATGTCGGCGATCCCAGCAATATCGAGCGGCTCAGCTTCCTGTATCGGGACCACGCAACCATGACGGCGCACATCCGCGCGGTATCGATCGACGACGATGCGATCCGCAAGAGCATCCAGTCGGAATACCGTCGGTCGGGCCTGACGCTGTGCCCGCACAGCGCGGCCGCAGCCCGGGCCTATCGCATGCTTTCGGACCAGGAACGACGCGACTCACATTGGGTGCTGGTCGCCACGGCGCACCCTGCGAAGTTTCAGGAAATCGTCGAACCTCTGGTCGGCCGGGCGATCGCGCCGCCACCTGCGCTTGCCCGCCTGCTCGGGCGGCCGATTGCACGCGAAGAAATCAACGCGAATCTGGACGGGCTGCGCGAGCGCCTGTTGGCCGCATGAACGCCGACAGCCTCATCGTGCAGGTGGTGATCGCGGTGACGCTGCTCGCGCTCCTCGCGCTGGGCGTCGCCGCCGGATTCCGACGCTGGCGCCACAGCCGCGCGCGGCGCCGGGTCGTCAAGACCGTCGAGTCCATTTCACTGGCTGCACTCCGCGATATTGTCCTGCCCGTCGGCAGCGGCGGCCACCTGCACGTGGATTTCGTGCTGATGACGGGGCGCGGGTTGCTGGTGATCGACCTGCGCGACGTGGCGGGAGTGGTATTCGGCGGCGAACATATGCACGAATGGACCGTCATGAATGGCATTGAGCGCTCGACTTTCCTGAACCCGCTCGAGCCGCTCTACGATCGCGTCGCCGCCGTGCGCATGCTGGCGGGTGACGTGCCGGTCGAGGGTCGCATCGTGTTCACCGAGCGAGGCCGGTTTCCAAAGGGACGACCGCCCAAGGTCACTCAGCTCAGCGCGCTGGCGGCGGAGTTCCCGTCGCTCGGGCCGGATGCAGCGAGTGCAGCGCAGGAGCACTACCGCCAGGCCTGGGATGAAATTTCGAAACTGGCCGAGCCGAGTCCGCTGGCGCGTCGCTGAATTCGCCGTCCGCCTCGGCCCACCGCCTGCCTCAGCCCACTGCTTGAAGGCTATGGTCCCCAAGCACCTTGGCGACGCAGACGGTGAGATTCTGCGCATAGGCCAGGTGCAGGAATTCATTCGGCCCATGGGCATTGGAATGCAGCCCCAGCACGCCGGTCACGAGGAATTGTGTCCTGGGGAAGCGCTCCCCCAGCATGGCGATGAAGGGGATGCTGCCGCCCGTACCCAGATACATGGTGTCGCGCCCGAAGGTCGCACTGGAAGCCTCGCGCATGGATTTCTCGAGCCACGGCGCAAGTGCCGGTGCATTCCAGCCCGCGAGCGATGATCCGACCTCAAAGGTGACGTGCGCACCATAGGGAGGGTCGGATTCCAGCCGCCTCTTTACTGCGGCCGCGGCGATAGCAGCATTGTTCGTGGGTGGCAGGCGAAATGACAGCTTGAGATCCAGGCGCGGCAACAGCACGTTGCCCGCGTCCTGCAGCGCCGGCAGTCCGCCGGCGCCGGTGATGGCGAGGGACGGCCGCCAGGTGGTGTTCAGTATCAGCTCGTAGGGCGCATCGGTGAGCGGGCGCACGCCCGGAGCAAATGGAA
>JANPCY010000265.1:0-2203 GCA_031431175.1 Steroidobacteraceae bacterium
GACGATGCGCCAGTCGGCGGCTGTCAGCCGCGAGCCCTCGAAGCTGCGTCCCTCCACGCGCACCGGCAGGTAGCGATATCCGTAGAGATAGGTTCCAAGGCCCAGGAGCATGAAGATCGCGGCGACGCCGAAACCGTAGTGCCAGCCATAGACCTGTGCGAGCAGACCACAGAGCAGGGGTCCAGCAACCGCTCCGAAGCTGACTCCCATGCTGAAGATGACGAAGCCGTGCGTACGCCGCGCTTCGTCCTCTCGCGGATAGAGAGCGCCCACCTGGGCCGAGATATTGCCCTTGAGGAAGCCTGAACCGATGACCAGCAGCAGCAGGGCCACAAGAAATGACTGATCGAAGGTCATGGCGAGATGACCAGCACTCATCGACAGCGCGCCGATCACTACCGCATTGCGCTGTCCGATCCAGCGGTCGGCAATCATGCCACCGAGCAGCGGCGTAAAGTACACGAAGCCGGAGTAGAGACCGAAAATCTGTGACGCGAGTGCCTGCGTTGACAGCGGGCCGACGAGCGATTCGATCGCAGCACGGAATCCCGGGAATCCGATGATGTTTTCGACATGCCCCGGCAGCAGCAACTGATTCACCATGTAAAGGGCGAGCAGCGCCGTCATTCCATAGAAGGAGAATCGTTCCCACGCTTCGGTGAAGGCAAGATAGAAAAGGCCCTTAGGGTGACCCATGGAGGTCTCGTCACCGGCGCGCGGTAACCCGGCTTCGATTGTGGTCATCGTGCTTGCCCCCAATTGAGCAGCGCCCTACAAACAAACGCGCGCTGTCGCCAGCTACGTCGATGCAACCCTGATTGAGGCGTCCAATTCGGAGCACACCATTTCGCTTAGGCCAATGGTAACTCCTGGTCGACTGTGGAACTTCAAACTTAGGCGCTACGCTCCAGTGCGATTACTCACGCGTTTGCTACTGCGCGGTATAGCCGCCGTCGACCAGCAGGCTCGTTCCAGTAATGAGGCTCGCCTCCGTCGAGGCCAGGAACAGGACTGCAGCGGCCACCTCATCGATCGTGCCAACACGACCGAGCGGAATCCTCCGCACGACATCCTGCAGGAAAGCCTGGTCTGCCAGCATCGGCTGGGTCATCGGCGTCTCAATGTAAGTCGGCGCAACTGCGTTGACGCGGATGCCGGAGCCGGCAAGGTCAAGGGCCATGGCCTTGGTAAGTCCTTCGATCGCGTGCTTGGTCATGCAGTAGACCGTGCGGCGTAGCCCGCCGACGTGGCCCATTTGGGAAGACATGTTCACGATGGCGCCGGAATGGGCTTGCGTCATGCGGCGCGCCGCCGCCTGTGCGACGACGAACATCGAGCGAACGTTGAGTCTGAGCAGCGCATCCAGCGTCTCGGGATCGACTTCGAGGAAGGGCTGCGGACGATTCGCACCGGCGTTGTTGACGAGGATATCGCAGCGATCAAGACCGGCGAATAGCCGCTGGACGTCGGCATCCACAGTCACATCGCACGCTGCGACGCGCGCCTGACCTCCCTTGTCCCGGATTTCAGCCGCCACCCGGTCGAGCTCGCCCTGTTCGCGTGCCACGAGCACGACTTCGGCCCCCCGTGCAGCGAAGGCTACTGCACAGCCCTTGCCGAGCCCGCGGCTGGCTCCCGTTACGACGACACAGCGATTCGCAAATGCGTCATGTTGCATCACAACCTCGTCTCCCGACGCCTCAACTCACCTCGTGGAGTATCCAGAGGGCCGGACCGTCTGGCTAGTTCGCCACACCGCTCGCAGCGGGGCACCGCGTAGTCCCCAAGTGCGCGGATGGCACCATGGCATTCGCAGTATGTTTTGAGAGGCTTTTGATGCGGCTCTCCCAAACCACGGGCAGAAGTCCCGTCCGATCCCTATAACTGCATTTCAGTAGCTTGCTGGCCTGTAAAGGTTTGTTGTGCAAGAGTCACACTCCAATTTATTTCAATTAAATCAAGTCAATACATGATATCTCATGTCTCCTTGTCCCGACACACTCAGGGAGGCGACTAGCGGGAACAGAGAGTCGCACGAGAACTCATAGCGTAAAAGCCACGCAATTCGTGAATTGACGATTCTCTGCATTCGCAGTACTGTCGCCTCCAGCCCGAATTCTGTGGGCGATTGCAGATCGGGCCGAGAACAACTTTGAAATATCGTGGGGTAGTCGACCAATGAAATTCAGGAATCAGGTAATGC
>JANPCY010000266.1:0-3476 GCA_031431175.1 Steroidobacteraceae bacterium
TCTTCTGCGCTGGATGCTTTGCTCATTATTTTCTCCTTGTTGACGCCGCCACGAAAGCTCGACCGCAGATCGCGGCCGGTCGGGTGGTGTGGCCGTCGGCGCAGGTGTTGCCGCTCGATGCCTGGCTTGCGCAGCAATGGCGCGAGGCCGGAGCTGCGCAGCCGGATTTGCCCGGGCTTCTGCAGCCTGCGGCGGTCGAATGGCTGTGGAGGCAAAGAGCGAAGCGCGATGCGCCAGGCCTGATCGATCCGGCGGAGCTCGCTGCGAAGGCACGCGCGAGCTGGATCCGCCTGCGAGCCTATGGCGGCGAGGTCTCCGATCTCGAGCGCTGGCCACTGACCAGGGACCAGCAGGCATTTCTGGGCTGGGCAACATCGGTCGAAGCGGAACTCTCGGATCGGCATGCTCGCGATCCGGCGGATCTCGCGCGACTGTTTGTTGACACGCAAGCTGTGCCACTGGCAGGCCCGCCGCTGATGCTAAGCGGTTTCCGGCGATTGTCGGCCGCGCAATCGGCGCTGATCGCGGCGCTGCGCGCGCGTGGCTGGACGGTCGGCATCGATGCGCCTGCAACGCCTGCTGCAAGTACATGGAGCCGTGCCGCGGCAGATCCGGAAGCGGAGCAGGGCGAATCGTTGTCGTGGATCCGCGGCCGGCTCGAACATCAACCGGAGGGAATTCACGGCTTGATCGTGCCGGACCTCGCAACGCGACGCGGCGCGGTCGAAAGAGCGCTTGCGGCGGCGCTGCAGCCGGAACTCGAGCTGCCCGGTGGCGCGGCGCGCGATCGTGTTTTCGATCTCGCCGGTGGTCTCGCGCTGATCGCGCAGCCAGTCGTGGAGACTGCGATCGCGCTCCTCGAATGCGGCCGCGAGCCGATCCAGTGGGCAACGGCGAGCCATCTGCTGCGCAGTCCGTATATTGCCTGCGCTGCGGCCGAGTGGAGCGCCCGGATCCAGCTGGATCTCGACCTGCGCTCCGTCGATCCCTCGCTGCAATGGACAGTTGCTGCACTGCGCGCGCGCGCGGAGCGCAGCGGCACGAGAGAGTTTGCGACAGCGCTTGTCGCGGCGGCCGGGGCGATGCGTGGTGCGGCTCGACGCCGCATGGGTGCCTGGGCCGAAGTCTTTGGTGTCTGCCTTGCCACCTGGGGCTGGCCGGGTGCGTCGCCACTCGACAGCAATGAATTCCAGGCAGCACAGGCATTCGACGAGCGCTTGCGCGAGCTGTCGCGCCTCGATTCCGTCGTGACGGAACTCACGGCCGCGGAAGCACTGCAGGAATTGCGCCGCGCCGCTGCCGCCCCATTCCAGCCCGAACGCGGCGAACCGGCACTCTTCGTGCTCGACACGCTCGACGACCCCGGTATTCGCTTTGACAGCCTGTGGGTGGCCGGCCTGACCGCTGCGGCGTGGCCGCGACCGGTGGCCGTCGACCCGCTGCTGCCGATCGAGATCCAGCGCAAGCTCGGCATGCCGGGCGTCACCGCGGAAGATTGCGTCGCCGAGGCGCGGATCGTCATCGAGCGCTGGCAGTCCCAAAGCACCGAACTCGTGCTCTCCTGGCCACGTCGCGAGAACGACACGGAAGTGGATGGTTCGCAGCTGATCCCGGCGACAGCCCAGCCATTGCCGCAACAGGAGCTGCTGCGAAGTCGCGACCAACTGGTCCATGCGGCAGGCATTCTCGAACCGATGCCCGCGGATCCGGCACCACCCCGCATACCGGGCGCGGTACGTGGCGGCGCGCGGGTCCTCGAGTTGCAGTCGCAATGCCCGTTTCGCGCATTCGCGGAATTGCGCCTCGGCGCCCGGCCGCTCGAGGAGCCGCAGGCCGGCATCGATCGGCGAACGCGCGGGACGATCCTGCATCGCGCCCTGCTGGGATTCTGGTCGGAGATTCGATCACTTGCCGGACTCCTGGAACTCGACCAGGAATTGCGCAGTACCCGCGTCGCCACACAGGTAGACGCGGCACTCGCCCGGGAACTGCCGGAAAGTACCAGCGATCGCTCGCGACACCTCGAACGCGACTGGCAATGCCGCGCGATCGAGAACCTGCTGGTGATCGAATGTGGACGGCCTGATTTCGTAGTCGCAGAGGCGGAGCGCGCGATGGAGCGCGAACTGGGCGGCCTGGTATTGAAACTGCAGGTGGATCGCGTCGACCGTGTCGGCGACAGCCTGCTGGTCATCGACTACAAGACTGGCAAGGCGTCGCCAAAGCAGTGGCGCGGCGCACGCATGGACGCGCCGCAACTGCCGCTTTACGCGGTCCTTCATCCCGGAAGACCTACTGGTCTCGCCCTTGCCAGGATTGCCGCAAGGAGCGCGCGCTATCAGGGCGTCGCGAGCGTCCCCGGCCTCATCCAGAAGCTGCTACCGGCGAGCAAGTTCGAGCTGACCGAAGACAGACAGAAGGGATTTGACTGGCGCCAGATCACCGAACACTGGTTTGCCTGGCTCGAGCAGCTCGCCCGCGATCATGTCGCCGGACGCGCCGAGGTGGACCCAAAGCTTGCCGCCACGACCTGCCGCAACTGCCACCTGGGCGCACTGTGCCGCGTTGCCCCGGGTGCGGCGGACGAGCCGGACGCGGAAGGGGCCGGCGATGATGAATGATGCCGCGCGCGATGACCTGGAGCTGCGCCGGCGCGTGATCGAGCCGCATCGCTCGTTCATCGTCCAGGCCCCGGCCGGTTCCGGCAAGACAAGCCTGCTCACACTGCGCTATCTGCGCCTGCTTGCCGTGGTCGAACGCCCGGAGGAAATCGTCGCCGTCACGTTTACGCGCAAGGCCACGAGTGAAATGCGCCATCGCATCATCAAGGCGCTCGGCGGGGCGGCCGGATCGCCACCCGCGGACGGCGCCAAGGATCATGAACGTGAATTGCACAGGCTTGCGGTGGCCGCACTTGCTCGCAGCCGGGAATGTGAATGGGGACTCGAAAACAATCCGGCGCGATTACACGTGCAGACCATCGACGGCCTCAATCATTGGCTGGCGCGCAGGCTGCCGCTCGCGGCACGCGTCGGGCTCGCCGCCACACTCGTGGACAATGCAACGCCGCTCTACGCCGAAGCCGCCAGGCGATTCGTCTCGCTACTGGATTTGAATAGCCCGGCCGCGCCGCCGATCGACAGGCTTGCGCGCGCGCTCGACCACGATCCGCAGCAACTGTCTCGGCTGATCGAGGGCATGCTCGGTGCGCGTGAGATGTGGCTGCCGAAACTGCTCGATTCTTCGGGCAGGTCGGACCTCCGCGGCGAGATCGACCGGCTGCTCGTGTCCGCAATCGAACTGGAACTCCGGCGTATCGCACAGGCACTCGGGTCCATCGATTTCGCGCCGTTGCTCGATCTGATTGGGGAGGCCGCGGCGGAGGGTGCTGGTGAAAGTCCATTGGCACCCCTTGTTGGTCTGCGGGAGCTGCCGCCAGCCACAGTTGCGGGCGTGCCGGTCTGGGAAGCCCTCGC
>JANPCY010000267.1:0-2155 GCA_031431175.1 Steroidobacteraceae bacterium
TGTTCCCGCAGCTTCGGCAACAGGCACAGGGCGACTAGCTGCGGTATCCGGGGCGCTCACGCGCGCCGATGATCCGCCTGCATCTCATGGCTCGAGTGTGGTCGCGGGTGCCGGGATCGCGTAGGGCAGGTCGGCCGGCACCAGTTCCGAGCCGCCGGGCCTGACCCCCAGCAAGTCGCTGCAGAAGCGCAGCTCAGTGACTGCGAGCAATGTCACGCCGCCCGGCCCATCGCAGGCTGCGACGACCTGACCGGCCCGCGCCTCGTCGCGGTAGAGCGGCTGCCCGGGCGACAAGGACGCGCCCGCTGGTCCCGCATAGCGAAGCATGCGGCGCTTGAGGTGGCCCAGGTGCTGGGTGCGCGCGACGATTTCCTGGCCGGTGTAGCAGCCTTTCGTGAAACTGACGGCTGACAGCAGGTCGAGATTCAACATTTGCGGAATCCAGTTGCCGGTGGTTTCGGGGTGGATGGTCGGCTCACCGTCCTCGATGCAGGCACGGTCCCAGTCGCCAGATGACGCCCGATCCGCGTCGCCAATCACCATCTGCAGCGCTGCCTGCGAACCGGCCAGCAACAGCCTGCGTGCGCCGGCCACCATGATCGTGAGGCCTGCGGGCGTGGCCTCTGCCGGCGACCATGATCCACCCGGCTCTGGGTCGAGCATTCCCGCGACGGCGAGCGTGTGGCTTGAATTCTCGATTAAAACCTCGGCACGCAGGACATGTTTTTCCAGGCGTGCGATCAGTGGCGCTGCCAGCGAGTGTCGAACGACAATCAACACATCATCGCCGCGGGATGCGAGCCGCAGCATCTCGAGCACCCTGCCTTCGCGATTGCAGGCGGCCGCCAGCAGCCCCGGGTGGCGCTCAAGCCCGAGCAAGTCGTTGGTCAATTGACCTTGCAGGAAGGAGCGCGCGTCGCGCCCCGAGACGGCGACCACCGAGAATGCCGGCAGCAGAGTGCATCGTGATTTCGGCATCACCGGCATCGTAACGCAGTGCATCTCGCTGAAGGCGTGACAAATGGCCTTGGGCAGTGGAATCACGATCTGGCAGAATGGACAGCGATGCAAGTCCCTGCGCCCGTGCCC
Organism: Steroidobacteraceae bacterium; assembly: GCA_031431175.1. GTDB lineage: Bacteria > Pseudomonadota > Gammaproteobacteria > Steroidobacterales > Steroidobacteraceae > SCUD01. Next base: position 1,090 of record JANPCY010000267.1, read on the forward strand.
CCTGCAACCACGCCGGCCAGCGATCCGGATGCCTCGCCGGGAGCCGCTGCGATTACTCCACGAGAGCTTGGAGGGCCGCCAGGACCCGAGCCGACACGCTACGGCGACTGGGAGAAAGCCGGTCGTTGCATCGATTTCTGAAGGTGCCTCATTTGTCGAGCCACGAACGGCCGCTGTCCCCCCATCTGCAGGTGTACCGCCTGACGCTCGGGACAATTTTGTCGGGCATGCACCGCATCTCGGGTCTCGCGCTATCTGCTGGTAGCCTGCTGCTGGTCGCATGGCTCGTCGCAGCGGCGCGCGGCCCGGATGCCTACGCGATGGCGATCCGCTACTTCTCGAGCGTACCCGTGCGGCTCGTGCTGGTCGTTGCGCTGCTCGCCTTCTGGTATCACCTGTTCAACGGGCTGCGACACATGGCCTGGGATGCAGGGCTCGGTTTCGGGAAAGCGGCGACCAGGATGAGCGGCTTGACCGTTGCCGTGCTCGCTGCCCTGACATCGATAATGACGCTGGCGCTGGCCTGGCGCTTCCTGGTGGCGCCGTCATGAGCGGGCAGGCTCCGCACGACGCGGCGATCGCTGCGCCTGATGCGCATGCGACCGTCCACTGGCGCAACCAGCGCATCAGTGCAATCGCCCTGGTGCCGCTGGGAATCTGGTTCCTTTCCACGCTGCTGAGGCTGCCGACGCTCGACTACGCAGCAGTGACGACGTGGTTGGCCGAACGTGTACCGGTGGGAAACGGACTCCGCGGTCCCGTGCGGGCACCGGACACACCGTTCGGGGGGAACGCGGATCTCACCCGCGCGGATCGCAAAGGAGGCGGCGGAGTTCGTCCGCGATGGCTGCGGCGCGCCCCGCTCCGTACGCTCCCGGCAACCAGCGATAGCCGAGGTTGTCGCCGGTGCGCCGGGGGATGACATGGAAGTGGACGTGCGGAACGACCTGTCCTGCGGCGAGGCCGTTGTTCTCCAGAACGTTGAAACCCTCCGCACCGGTTACGCCGAGAAGGACTCGCGCGAAACTCGGCAACACTCTCCCCAGTTCTGCGGCGATGTCAGGCG
>JANPCY010000268.1:0-6121 GCA_031431175.1 Steroidobacteraceae bacterium
GTTCCTTGCCCAGATTGGCGCGCTCCGCTGTTGTGTCCAGCAGCACGACATCGATGCCGGCCTGCGCCGAGACATTGGCGATGCCTGCGCCCATCATGCCGGCCCCGAGGATGCCGAGCTTCGCGAAGCGGCTTTGCGGCACCCCGTCGGGGCGGCGCGCGAGGTTGTCGGCGAGGCCCTTGTTGACGAACATCGTGCGCATCAGGTTGCGCGCCACGGGCCCGGCCAGCAGCCTGCCGAAATGCCTGGACTCGATCGCGAGGCCGGCATCGATCGGCAGCTGCGTGCCTTCGTAGACGGATGACATGATCGCGACCGGCGCCGGATAATTCCGCATCGTCGCTTTCGCAACCAGCGCATTGCCCACCATGAAGGTCTGCGCTATCGCGGGATTCTGCATGCCCGCGCCGCCGGGCATCCGCCAGCCCTTGCGATCCCAGGGCTGGATGGCCTCCGGCTGGCCTGCAAGCCAGGCGCGCGCGCGCGCAACGACCTCGGCGCGCGGAGCAAGTTCGTGCACCATGCCGAGCTTCAACGCTTCTGCAGGCCGGACATGCCGGCCTTCGCCGATCAAGGGCAGTGCATTCGCGATGCCGATCAGTCGCGGCAGGCGCTGCGTGCCACCGGCGCCGGGCAGCAGTCCGACCTGGACTTCAGGTAGGCCCACGATGACTTTCGGTTCGTCGGCGAGCACGCGGTAGTGGCAGGCGAGCGCCAGTTCGAAGCCCGCGCCGAGTGCCAGGCCATTGATCGCTGCGACCACGGGTTTCCCGCTGGTCTCGAGACGCCGCAGGCTCCGGCTGAATTCATGGCTCTGCCTGGCGGCCTCGACCGCAGTGACACCACGATCGTAAGCGGTGACGAAATTCTTGAGATCGGCGCCTGCCATAAAATCAGCCTTGGCCGACGTCAGGATAGCCCCACTGATCTTTGCGTCGGTCGCCACGCGTTCGACTGCCGCCGTGAATTCCGCGATGAACTCCGGCGTCACGACATTGACCGGCTTGCCGGGGCAGTCGATCGAGAGCGTCGCAATGCCCTCGGCGTCGATCTCAATGCGCAGCGTGTCGGCCATCAAATTCTCTCGATGATCGTGGCCGTGCCCATGCCGGCGCCGATGCAAAGCGTCACGAGTGCAGTGGCAAGGCCGCGGCGTTCGAGCTCGTCGAGCACGATGCCGAGCACGATCGCGCCGGTCGCGCCGAGCGGGTGGCCCATGGCGATCGCGCCGCCGGCAACATTGACCTTTGCGGGATCGAGCTGCATGTCGCGCAGGTAGCGCAGCACAACGGCTGAAAAGGCCTCGTTGATTTCCCAGAGGTCGATGTCGCCGGGCGCCATGCGCGCGCGCTTCAGCGCCTTTCTGCTCGCGGCCGCGGGACCGGTCAGCATGATTGTCGGTTCACTGCCGATCGACGCAAACGCGCGGATCTTCGCGCGCGGCTTCAGGCCGAGCTTGCGGGCCATTCCTTTCGCTCCGACCAGCACCGCGGCGGCGCCATCGACGATGCCGCTGGAATTGCCGGCCGTATGCACATGCCGGATCGCTTCGACCATCGGGTAACGCTGCAAGGCGACGGCATCGAAACCGCCCTGCTCGCCGGGCACCACGAAGGCCGGCTTCAGGCCCGCGAGATCCGCGGCGGTGGTCTGTGGACGCATGTACTCGTCGCGCTCGAGCAGCACCTCGCCGAGCAGGTCACGCACCGGCACGATTGATCGCGCGAACCATCCCTGTTGCCAGGCGTGGGCGGCGCGGCGCTGGCTCTCGAGCGCATAGGCGTCGACCTGCTCGCGACTGTAGCCGTCGATCGTCGCGATCAGGTCAGCGCTGATGCCCTGCGGCACGAAGTACAGGGAATAGGCGACCGCCGGGTCGATCGGCCAGGCGCCGCCGTCGGCGCCCATGGGCACGCGCGACATGGACTCGACGCCGCCGCCGACCACCAGATCCGATTGCCCCGACATGACCTGCGCCGCTGCTGTATTGACGGCCTCGAGGCCTGAGGCACAGAAGCGGTTCAACTGCTTGCCCGGCACGTTTTCGGCAAATCCAGCGTGCAGCGCGGCTGTGCGCGCAATGTCGGCACCCTGTTCGCCGATCGGCGTCACGCAACCGAGTACGACGTCGTCGAGCAGCGTGGTGTCGAGACTGGTGCGGGTCGCGAGTGCTGCGAGCGTCTGCGCAGCCAGATTGACCGGCGTCACCGTGTGCAGGGCGCCATCGGCGCGTCCGCGTCCGCGCGGCGTGCGTACATGGTCGTAGATGAAGGCTTCGGTGGCCATCGGCACATCTTACTGGCAGTGGCGGCGCAGATAAACGCTGGCGGTTCGGGTAAGCTCAGGCGCCGATGCAGCGGCCACCCAAGACTCGCAAGCGCAGCAAGCCCGACGACCTCGAGCATCGCGAGCCGTTCAAGCGCGTACCGCTGTGGTTGCGTGCGATTGCAGCGCTGCCGCTGCCAGCCTGGTACCGGATCGCGGGTCTCTTCGCCTGGCTCGCAGAGCACATCGTGCGTCACGAGCGCGCGCTCGTCGACGCGCAGCTGCGGCGCTGCTTTCCCGACAGGGACGAGGCATGGATCAACGCGACCCGGCGCAACTTCTACCGGAACTTTAGCGATGTGAGCTGCGAGATGGTCAAGGCCGTTTCGATCGGCGAGCACGAAATCCGCAAGCGTGTGCGGCTGGTCGATGCAGGCCCGGCCAGGGCAGCGCTCGACGCGGGACAGTCGGTCCTGATCGTGACCTCGCACAATTGCAACTGGGAATGGACCCTGCTCGCGTTGTCGCTCGGCATGGGGCATCCGCTGGATGCCGCGTACAAACCGCTGATTGGGCGCTGGGGCGATCGATTGTTCCTGAGCATCCGTTCGCGATTCGGCGCGCGCATGATCCCCGCCGGGCGGCTCCTGATCCGCGTGCTGCGTCATCGCCGGCAGGCGCGGATCGTGGCGATGGTCGCCGACCAGAATCCGGTGCCGTCCGCGGTCCGCTATTTCACGCAGTTCTTCGGTCAGGAAACGGCCTTCTACCTGGGCCCGGACGCGATCGCGCGGGTCGGAAAAATGGCCGTGTACTACCTGGCCATGCGGCGTGAATCACGCGGGTATTACAGCGTGACATTCGAGCCGCTGGCCGCTGCCGGCGAGGAACTGAGAGAGGGCGCGATCATCGATCGCTATGCGCGGCGCGTCGAGGCGCTGACGCGTGAACATCCCGCCGACTGGCTGTGGAGTTATCAACGCTGGAGGGTTCGCGGCCAACGCGCGCCCGGCGAAGAAGCGGCGAGGGTGGAAGCGGCTTCGCAATCAGACTGAGCTGCCCGCGAGCTTGCTCGCGAGGTGCCCGGCCAGGTCGCGGACAGTCGGGTGATCAAACAGTTCTGACAGGTCGAGCCGGCCCGGGAACTCGCGATCGATGCGCTCATGGATCTGCACGAGTGTCAGCGAGCTTGCGCCGACTTCGAACAGGTTGTCATCCGGCTCCACTCGTTTGCCCGGCAACAGCTCATCGATGATCGCCTGGATGAGACTCCCTATCTCGCCGCTTGACCGTTCTCCCGGTGCTTGTGCGGCCACGCGCAGGCGCTCGAGTTCAGCGGCCTCAGCGTCGAATTCGCCGGCCAGCCAGGATCTCTCGAGTGCGACCCGCTGGATCTTGCCGCTGGTCGTTTTTGGCATCCTGCGGATCGGCACGACGCTGGCGACTTCGAGCCCGGCGTGCTCATTGACGAGTCGCGCGACTTCGCGCGCGACCGGCAGGAAATCCGCAAGCGCTCCACGATGCAGCACGAACAGCATCAGTTGCTCCGTATCGGCGCCCGGCGGCCGGCAGCCGGCTGCGGCAACCTTGCCGAGTTCGAGCCCGCTTGCGCGCTGCGCGATCGCCTCGATGTCGTGCGGAAAGTAATTCTGGCCGTTGACGAAGATGATTTCCTTGGCGCGCCCGGCGATGACCAGTTCGCCGCCATGCGAGAAGCCGAGATCGCCGGTCCGCAGCCAGCCGTCGGCGGTGAAGAGGGTTGCATTCGCTTCCGGGGCGCGGTAAAAGCCGGCAGTGACATTGTCACCGCGGACCTGGATGTGACCGACACGATCCTCGGCGACCAGTTGATCGGCGTCATCCACGAGGCGCAATTCGGCGTGGGGGATGGCGCGGCCCACCTGCATCAGCGCGAGCGAATCCGCATCGCCTGCGGGCCTCACGTTGATCCGCTCGCCGATGCGAAGGTTGTGACGCTCGACGCACACGCTGCGGTAAGGGCTGCCGAGCACCGGGAAGGTCATGGCGACCGTGGCCTCCGCGAGCCCGTAGACCGGGTACATCGCACTGCGCGAGAGGCCAGCCGGCGCCAGGCGATTCATGAACTCGTCGCACAATTCGACGCTGATCGGCTCGGCCCCATTGAAAATCACTCGTACGGCGGACAGGTCGACACCATCGACCTGGCGATCACCGAGCACCTTCAGGTAATGGCGATAGCCGAAATTGGGCGAGGCAGTCAGGGTCGCCTTCTTGCGCGACAGGAATGTCGTCCACAGCAGCGGGCGCCGGACGAACAGCTCCGTCGGCATCAGGTTGAGCTGGATGCGGTTCGCGATCATCATGATGCAGAAGCCGATCAGCCCCATGTCGTGGGTCAGTGGCATCCACGATACGGCCACATCGCGGTCATTGAAGCCGGCCGCTTCGGTGACACCGCGTGCATTCGCAAGCACGTTGCGGTGCGTCAGTACCACGCCCTTGGGGTCGCTGGTCGAGCCGGAGGAATACTGGATGAAGGCGGTGTCGCCGGGGCGCGCGCTGACCGGGTCGGCCGCACGGCCGACGTCCTCGAGATCGTCGATCAGGAAGGCGCGTGCACGTAATATTTCAAATGCCGCCTGCTCGCCCTGTTCCTCGGCAAATTCGGCGAGGCGCCCGATCGTCTTGAGATCGGTATAGAGCCACGGTTGACCCAGCTGCCCGGCGACGCGCAGCAGCTTGAAGCGGTGCTCGTCGCTGATGCCGACGGCGAGCGGGACCGGAACAATACCGCCTGCGATCGCCGCCCAGAAACCGTCGACGAATGCCTCATTGTTGTTCAGGAAAATGATCAGGTGATCGCCGCGTGACAGGCCGAGGCGTTGCAGCCGCCGCAGGATGCCGAGCGCGCGCTCGTGCAGCTCCGCATACGAGACCCGACGCTCGACAGTCTCGGTCTCGAGGTAGCCGATGTACCGGTCCGCCTTGCGGTTGGCAATCAGGAGCTCCACCATTGTTTCGGCTTCGGTCATCCGGTGGGCTCGTCGGTACTTTGGGCGGTCGCGTAGACTCGTTGGCGATGATCCTACTACATTGGGTTCGGGTTCCCGCGGTGCTGCCGGCGCGGGTGATTGCAGCCTGGCTTGCCCGCCTGCCCGCGCAACGAAGCGCCGCGCTTGCGCGCGAACTCGACGTCGGCGGTGGCCTCGAAAGCCTGACCGGCCTCGCATTACTCGCAGCTTGCGCGCAGTACATTCCGCTGCCTTCACTTTCATTGCTGGGCGAGAGTCCGGATGGAAAGCCCGGCTGGCCCGATGGTCCGGATTTCAGCATTACGCATGCGGCCGGCCATGCGGTCAGCGCGATCGCACCGCCGGGCGTCGCGATCGGCGTGGATCTGGAATCCGCCGATGCCGTGAATCCGGAATCCCTCCGGCTGGTGACCTCGGTTGCCGAGCGTGCACGGATCTACGCGGGGAGCCTGAGCGCAACCGCGCTTTGGACCTGCAAGGAAGCGGTGCTCAAGGCGGCGGGCGCCGGCATCGTCGCCGCCCGGGAAGTGGAGATCGAAGGTGCCGTGGGGCATCATGCGGGCCGCGAATACCACCTTAAACGGCTCGATCTCCAGCGGAATCTCGTGCTCACCATTGCGACCACGGCGCCTGTGTCGAGATCCCGGATCGTGCGGGCTACGGCTTCGACGCTGTTCGATGCATCCCGGACCGGCAGTCGCCGGAGCAGCGCGTGAACGACCCCGACCCGCAGCAGCGCAATACGCTGTACCGGAAAGTCACCCAAGCGAGGCGGCGCCTCACCCGAATCCGGCACACGCTCTATCGCATGGGCGCGCCCATTGCCGGCGCGATCATCCGCG
>JANPCY010000269.1:0-2532 GCA_031431175.1 Steroidobacteraceae bacterium
CGAAATCCACCGCGACCAGCTTGCCCGGTATGGCGGCCTGGCGGGAATTCGAGACCTGGGACTTTTGCAGTCCGCAATGGCACAGCCTCAAGCGGCATTCGGCGGGCAATTCCTGCATGCCAACCTGTTCGAAATGGCGGCGGCGTACCTGTTTCACATCGTGCAGAACCACCCTTTCCTCGACGGCAACAAGCGTGTGGGGGCAGTGGCCGCGATTGTGTTTCTCCTCCTGAATGACCAGGGCACGACCGCCACTTCCAAAGAGCTCGAATCGCTCGTGCTCGCCGCGGCACAGGGCCAGAGGACGAAGCTGGAGATTGCGCAGTTCTTTTGTGATCACGCCGTGTGAGCGTCCGCCCCCGCCAATTGCGGCAGGCAATCAATTTTTCAGGAGGCTTTCGGGGACACCCAGCCAGGCAGTCTGTCGTTTTAGTCCGCGAGTCGGCCCGGATGCCGACGGGCGGTGCTTGTGGGTGAGGAACCGTCTCCGTGGCTACCCGGGAGTCTCGGTGGGTCGGGAGTGGCGTTTGAGGGCGTCAGAATCGTGAGGTTGACGCAAGAGAACCGCCCAACTCCCCTATTCAGCCGCGGTCACAGCCAGTGCCCCAAGCTTGGCGCGCAGTCTGGCTATCCCGCGGATCAGCTTGGTTAGATTGAACGCGGTGCAGCCCCACAACCATTCCGTTTGCACACGCGCCAGTCCTCTCACCAAGAACCGTCTCAGGTTCATCACGTGTTTCAGGATGGCGAACGGAACCTCCGCCGCGTGAAACCGTTTTCCATAGCGCGCTTTGGACTCCGGGGTCGCCATCTTGGCCGCGTGCTGTTGGCGGCGTTTCTCATGTATGTCGCGGCTCACCGTACGGCCATTCGTCGCGGATTTCAGTTGGCAGCGGTCCAGCAACGGGCAACCGCTGCAGTCCGGCGAGCGATACATTCGCCGGCTGATCCATTGTCCGCGACGCGTCTCGCTCTTGGTTTCTTCATATTCCAACCGGCGGCCTTCCGGGCAGTAAAAGCAGTCCTGCTCCTCGTTGTAGACGAATGCCGCCTTGTCCAGCTTCTTTGTCTGCGGGTTGATCGGCAGCTTGTCGCGGTTCTCGGCGGCCACCGGCTGTGTGGGGTCTTCACGTTCCGCCGGATTGTCCGTCGAGACGCGGGAACCGGGCAGTGGCGAGAGCAGTTCCACGCCCAGTTCGTCTAGCCTCTTCAGATTCTCGCCCGTCGCATACACGCCGTCCCCCAACACGGTATCGGGACGTACTCCGAAGGTCTGTTCGAAGTCGGCGAGCATCGGGACCAGCAGAGTTTGCTCGGTCGTGAGCGCCAGCACGTCCGACGACACGATGAAGCCGCCATGCACGTCGGTCATCGCCATCGGCGTATAGTTGGGAGCGTAGCCCCCTTCCTTGTTCGGCAGCACGCGACTGTCCGGGTCGGTCGTGGGAATCTGAGCGGGGTTTTTCCGGGGGTCGATCCCTTCCCGCTGACGCGCTTTGTCGGCGGCGCGGGCCTGGTCCAACAGCTCCTGCAAGCGCGTCTGCCGGGCCTTCAGGTCGGCCACTTCCGGCGGTAGCTTCGCCGAGGACGAGTCGTCGCTTTCGAACAGACCCTCTTCGGCATCGGCGGTGTCGGCTTCGCCCAGGGCGCGCTCCAGTTGCGCGTTGAGTTCGGCCAGCAGCTTCTCAATCTTCTCGGCCGTCAGCGTCTTGTTCCGATTGTTGTTCGCCAACACCCGTGTGCCATCAAGGGCGACGTCCGACAGACGAGCCAACCCCAGCGCCACGGCCACCCGCAGCACGTGCCGATACAGGTCCTTCAGCGCCTTTTTGAACCGAACGCGGAAGTCGGCGATCGTGGAATGATCGAGCGAGCGGCCTTCCACTAGCCAGATGAAATCGATGTTGTGACTGACGGCGTATTCGAGTTGTCGGCTCGAGCGGATGCGTCGCAGGAAGCCATACAAGATGACCCCAGCCAGAACCCGCGGATGAATGGGGGGCTGTCCGCGATGACCGTCATAGAAGGCTTCCCACTCTCGCCAGTCATACGCGGTGAGAATCTCGTCCAACAGCCGGACGGGATGGTCCTCGGGAATCCGTTCTTCCAGCGTAGGGGCAAATATCACCAACTGGGGTCGGTGCCAGGGGGCCGGCTGCCAATAACTCACGCGAGTCCCTCCGATGAACGTCGCCGTCCGCAAGATCAACGTCGGGAAGCATAGCACCCCATGAGGTACGTGTGGATCCGTCGAGATCCGCGAATCGAAAAAGGCCGAAATTAAATCGACAGACTGCGAGGTCGGATGGAGGCCAGGCTTGGATTCCCGTCCCGGCCGACCTTGTGTCGGTCGAACGCCTGACTGGCAGGCTACAGGCACGACTCCGGGCGCGGCGACCCCCACATACGTCCCGACCGACCTGTCACTCGCCGACCCAAATCGCGGAAATGCACCCGCCACGGCACGTCCCTCGAAACCGTCCACGTGTCCAGACGGCAGGCTCTCGAGCGGTCGCGGGTAGGGGTGCGACG
>JANPCY010000270.1:0-2017 GCA_031431175.1 Steroidobacteraceae bacterium
GAGGTGCCACTTGCCCACCAGCGCCGTCCGCCAACCCGCCTCGCGCAGCAACGACGGCAGCGTGGGGTGGTCGGGCGGCAGGCCCATCAGCTCGGGATTGGTCGACGGGCCCGAGGCCTTCAGCAGGGGCTCCTCGGCCCCGGCGCGCAGCCGGTACTGGTAACGCCCGGTGATGAGCGCAAAGCGCGTCGGCGAGCACACCGACGAGTTGGCATAGGCGCTCGTGAACAACAGCCCCTCGGCGGCCATGCGGTCGAGGACCGGACTGACCGGGCCGAACGCCGCGTCCCGCCCACCGAAGCAGCCGAGGTCGGCATAGCCGAGATCGTCGGCCAGCACGAAGACGATGTTGGGGCGAGCGGACGTTGCGGGGGCCGACTTGCGCAAAGCGTTGGGTTCGTTCATAGTCGGGGCAGAATAAGTGAAATTTCACGTATTGTCCATCCTGTCCATCCGGTCCCGCCGCATCGTCCCAGCCCATGTCCACCCGCCGAACTGCCGCTGCCGCCTTCGATCCCTCCGACTGGCCGATCGCCTGGATGGCGCGCACCGAACGCCAGCACGCGCGCAACGCCACCACGCTGCTCGCGCCGCACGGCCTGCATCACCGCGAGTTCCGCCTGCTGGCTCTGCTCGGTGTCAATCCGTCTTGTTCGATCAACGAGCTTGCCGAGCTGGCGGTGCTGGAGCGCCCGACGGTGAGCAAGATGCTCAACCGGCTGCAGGCCCAAGGCTGGGTCCGGCGCGTCGACGATCTCGACGACCGCCGGCGCTGGACCCTCGCGCTGACGGACGCCGGGCAGGCCAAGCTGAAGCGCGCCGCACCGGTCGTCGAGGGCTTGTTCCGGCGTTACCAGGCCGGCGTTGCGGCGCGTGCACAGGCCGAGTTTCTCCGCGCGGTGCGTGACTTTCATCGACGCGTCCAGGAGGCTGCAAGCGCGGCATCCGCGGATGCGCCGCCTTCCCTCGCCCGTTCACCGACACCTCGATCCAGGAGACCATGATGTCCGACAACGCCCGCTCGCACGCTCCCGCCCACCTCGTCCCGGCCGATCGACGCCGGCTTGCCACGTGGCTGCTCGGCGCCGCACTGGTGGCCGCGGCGCCGATCGTCGGTGCGCAAGACAAGTACCCGACCAAGCCGATCCGCATCGTTGTGCCGTGGGCCGCGGGTACACCGCCTGACGTGGCGGCGCGCGTCGTCGCCGCGCCGTTGCAGCAGGCGCTGGGGCAGACCGTGCTGGTCGAGAACCGGCCCGGAGCATCCGGCACCATCGGCCTGGGCGAGGTGGCCCGCTCGCCGGCCGACGGCTACACACTCGGCGCACTGCACTACGCCACGGCGACCGTGATCTCGTTGTACCCGCAGGCCAAGCTCGACCTGAACAAGGACTTCATCGGCATCGGCCAGATGGAGTGGGGGCACAACGTGCTGGTCGTGAGTCCGAGTCTGGGCGTGGACACGGTGGCGGCCCTGGTCGAGTTCGTGAAGAAGAATCCGGCCAGCTTCGCCTCGTCCGGTGTCGGCACGCCGGCGCACCTGACCGGTCTGGTTTTCCAGCGCACCACCGGCACTCAGGCCGCGCACGTGCCGTACAACAACTTTGGCCAGGCGATCGCCGACGTGGCGACCGGCCGCGTCACCTACATGGTGCTCGCGGCCCCGGCGGCGGTGCCGCAGGTGCAGGGCGGCAAGTTGAAGGCCCTGGCCGTCACCGGACCGGCGCGCAACCCGAATCTGCCAAGCGTGCCGACGGTGGCCGAAGCCAGGCTGCCGGCGATGCAGTCGCGCACCTGGTCCGGCCTGATCGCCCGCGCCGACACTCCGAAGGGGGTCGTCGAGCTGCTCGCGCGCGAGTTGGCTCGGGTCACGGCGATGCCCGAGGTCCGCGAGCAGATCGCCAAGCTGCAAGGCGAAGCACCGGCCGAGTCGCTCGATCAGTTCCGTGAGCTGATTCGCCGCGACGCCGAGCAGGGCGTGAAGTTCGTGCGCGACAACGAGATCAAGGCTGACTGA
>JANPCY010000271.1:0-5304 GCA_031431175.1 Steroidobacteraceae bacterium
CGCGATCATGCCTGCGCGGTATGAGCGATGAGCTGCTGATAGTCACTCTTGTCGGTGTCCAGCCGGGAAAGCATGCAATCGAAGGATCTGCCGGGCTCTAGCCGCCTTTTCTCACCGCGCGCCAGATTTTCTGATTGATCGGTGAGGTGCAGGTCGGGCGTGCGCGGCGGACCGCGGCTGATGGTTTTGCGGGAGGGAAGGGGATTTTCAGCGATAGCTGCCCGCCGCCGTGGTCGGGGGTGGTTCGCCGCTTGAGGGGTTCGGTATCTGGTTCGTAGGGACGGCTTAGCGCGCCGCGGCGCTCAGGGCGTGGAAGGCGGCGATGAACTCGCGCTGATTCGCGCAGGCCTCGCTCATCGCCAGCTTCACGCGCCGTACGCTCACGGTCACGACCGCGCCGATCTTCAGCAGCCGTAGCCGGATGGTGTTGGCGCAGGCGCGGGCCAGTGCGGTTCCGGCCAGTCCAATACGGCGCAGCGCGTGCATCAGCACGTAAGCGGCCGAGGCCAGCCACAGCCGCAGCTGGTTGGCGCGGAACGTGGCGGCCGACAGTCGATCGGCAAACAGGTCCAACTGCGCCTCCTTGATGCGGTTCTCGCACTCGCCGCGGGCGCAGTAAAGATCTTCGTACAACTCGCGGGCCGGGAAGTCCGACATCGACAGCGAGGTGACGATGAAGCGCGGGTTGGCTTTGTCCCCGGTCTGCTCGGCCTTGGCCACCACCCGGCGCGGCCGGCACCAGCTCTTGCGGGTCTGATACACCAGTTCCTGGAAGCGCCGCGCCGGCCGGCCCAGGGCGCGCGACTCGAGCGCCGCCGCGTGCAGCTCAGCGCCGATCGCGCGTACCAGGCGCACATTCTTGGCGAGTCCGAACAGGTAATCCACGCGGTTTTCCTCGCACCAGTGCATCAGCTCCTCGCGGCAGAAGCCCGAGTCGGCGCGCAGGATGACGCGGGTGTCCGGCCAGTGCGCGCGGAGCTGCCCGACAATGCGCTCGATCTCCTCGCGCGCACCCGCGGCCCCATCGATGTTCGAGCGGCGCAGCTTCGCGCACAGCAGGTGCTCGCCTGCGAAGATGTACAGCGGCAGATAACAATAGCCGTCGTAGTAGCCGTGAAAGAACCGGCCTTCCTGATGCCCGTGCAGCGGATCGTCGGTGGCATCCAGATCCAGGATGATCTGCCTCGGTGCCTCGGGATGCGCCTCCAGAAATAACTCCACCCACAGCCGCTCGATCGCGGCTCCGTCGGGACGGATCTTGTGATAGCGGCTGACGCTCGTTACGGGATGCAGTTCCAGACGGTTCAGCGTGCTCTTGCCGGCCAGCGCCGCGCAATCGGCCCGCCGCTTCGGTTCAAGTTTTCCCAAGAGCGTGCCGAATACCGGATCGTGGCGCAGACTCTCGTGGTCGTTCAAATCCTCATAGCCGAGCGCCATCCCAAAGACGCGTTGCCCGATCAGCGTTCTGAGCGTGTGCTCGATTAAACCCGGATCCCGGTCATCGATAAAACAACCCGCCAGCCGATCAATCAATCCGATCGCCGCATCGGTCCGCCCCAACAGCAACGCCCCGGCGTCCGAGCTGACCGTCCCGCCGTCCAAGGCCGCCACCACTCGGCGTCGTTCTACACATGAAAATTGCAGTTGTTCCGCGTTACACTGTGTCGGCATCGGGTCTCTCCTCTGCATCGTGATAACTCGTCGTCGCAAAACAAGTTTCACTCAGTCAGAGACCCGATGCACTACCTATCGGTGAGATATCCGGGCTAGACGAGGTCAACACGTTGAGTCTCCATGGCTAGTCCAGTCTTGCACGCGTTGCCGCAGACCACCTGGTTGCATGGTGCTCTTCGGGTGCCATCATTGCGCCTTCACTAAAAACCTAGCAGGTCGCCCCTTCCTGCATTGATCATCTCCTGCGCATATTTCAGCAGGTTGTTGTATTGGTTTTGTGTCGTACTTCCTCCCGCCTGTTGTCGCAACCTTGCGGCCTGCTGCGCAAATTGTACTGCCCGCGGACCTGCGACCTGGCCGAAGCGTTGGATCACGATGCCAGCCGCCCCTGTTACTGGCAGCACGTACGTCACGAGCGTCGCCAGAAGCCCGTTATCCATCGCACCGACAACCTGCCCGGTGTTCGGATCGACGCGCCACCATCCCAGCCGCGGCAGTTCATCAACAACCACCGGCTTGCGCGGCGTCACCAGGACCTGACCGGTCTGGAGGTCGCGCAACATCCTTGCCCGCGCATCACCGGGGAAACTCATCAATACGGCATCACTCACATGGCGCACGGCCACGGAATCAATGCCCTGCCGCACCGCCTCTTCGAACAGCGCCGACGTTGTCTGATCAGGAAGCGGCGGGCCTTCCCTGAGTACGATCGCCGACTCCTGCAGCGTATCGAGCACGCCCTGCGTGACGAGATCCACTGGGCGAATCGAACCTGTAGTTGGCGCCAGCCGATTCCATGTTAGGTCTCCCAGCACGTCCGCGCGCAACGTCGTGGCCACTCCGTCGGGTACGTATCGAATTTCGCGACGGACGATCTGCGGCTCGGCGACCGCCAGTTTCGGATCCATTGCCGAATCGCGAAGCGCCGCGAATAGTTCCAGCGTGCGGAACGAAAGCCCGTAACTGACGCGCGCGAAAAGCGCCTCATCCTGTGAACCTGCAGCGACTTTGAGGACCGCGTCCGCCGAGTCGATCACTCGTTGCGCGAACCGGTAGACGTACACGTCGGGGGACAAGCTCGCAAACGTGACGAGCGTGTCGTGCAGCCCAGCCAAGTGCGCACCGCGCTCGACGCGCTGCTGGTCCGACCATGTCGGTCGCGGGATCGTCTGACCCGAAGCGCTGCGAGCCTCCGGACCTATTGAGTCGAAGATGAAGCGGCGCACGCGGTGGGCCGGTTTGCCGGGAACCGTTATCTCGTAGTCGGCGATCAGCGCCGTCAGAACGGAGGGTTTCTCTTGCTCTGGTTCTGGTTCGGCGCCGCCGCCAAAAGCATCCATGAAATCGCCGAATCCTGCAGCGGCTGCGCCACCTAGAACTCCCACAGGGTCGAATGTCTTGGGGACGTCGCCGACGATCCCCGCATCGTCGAACATCCTCCCCATTCGCGTGGCCGAACCGAAACCGCCCGCCACGACAGCCCACGCGGTCTCACCGAGTAGGTGTTCGTAAAGCTCCGCGCCCGTCGTGAAGGCGCGCTTCACTGCCTTGTTTTGCGCCTGGTCTACTGGCACGAAAGCGACCGTGATCGCAGACAGAGGCTCTATTGAGGAGTCGAACGACATTTCTCCCAAAGAGCTTTCGGCCAATCTGCCGGCTTCCCATCTCTCGACTACAAAGCTCATCGTGACCGTGTGCAGGAGGTGACTGGAATCGCTGCGGGCCACCCCATGCGTCTGGGGATCGATCGTGATCGGCGAACCTTCCGCGCGGGTCCGCGCCTGACCGATTGTGCTGACCGTCGTATCCGCGTCAATCCACGCCTTACCGTCATTGAACTGTGCCCAGTAGTGCGTCGACTCCGCCGCGGGCACTGTGAGAGTCAACGGACCGGTCTTGGCGAGAATCGTCGTGGCGATCGCCGCCGCTGCCTTCCTCTCGTCTCCCAGTGCTGGCGCACTTCCAGCCTCCTTCGACGCTTCGGCAGACGCCTTTAGCGCATCTGCCGGCGAGAGTTTCCCGCCGACGATGCGCACCGGGTATCCAGCTAGCGTGAGGAGCCGGCTGACCAGCAACGCCCGATCGAGGCTGTTACCGCGTCGATCCATAAGGACGCCCACCGGGCCTCTCAGGGATCCCTCGTACGCGACCGCGCGCGTGTTCTCGCGGACCCAAGCGAAGATATTCGCTGGCTCCCGCGTCACGGCGATAACCGCGGCTGGATCCATGCGGTCTCTGGGCAGCGTTGCCTGTATGGCCTCGATCTGTTGCAGCAGTTGCGTGATAGCCGCCGGCGTTCCCTCCGTGTCAGCAGTCACCAAAGCTTCGGATTGCGGTGTGCCCGCTGTGTCCTCGTGCTTGCTCTCGCCCTTGCCCGAACAAGATGCGATCATGACCATTAGTACGAGAAAGGAGACCAGCCATATGCGCGATTTCATGTACGACTCCCTTATTGCCAGATTCTTACGACCCTGCCGTAAAGCGGATCTCGACATTCACCCCTAACTCGTCGGGGCTGACGGTCACGAGGAGATTGGGCACCTCGGACCCCGACACACCATACTAAAGCCACGTCGTCTCGCCATCGCTGAAGCTCGCCTGGGTGTTGATCGCGATGTCCTGGTTGATCTGGAAGGATCCCGTCACCGTTACAGATGCGTTCACCGCAATCAGCGCTAGAAATGAAACCCACGACTAGCGCGAATTCATGCCCAATCTTCTCCACTGATTTCCGGTTCCCGAGGTGGCCGCCTTATCTTCACACCAATCGGCAACCGGACACCCGCCTCGTCCTTCTTCAGGTCGATGGGCGGTCCGCGTCGCACGGAGTATATTCCTGGCAGTGGGGGCGGCGAATGAGGCAGAAATCATGCCACGGGCGTTGTTGCTGTGCGTACTCGCGGCGTTCGCTTGCGGCTGCGGGGGGCCGTCTACTGACGAGAGTCAGGCAACCTCGGCAGGCTCATGCCCGACCTCAGCCGAGCCGTCGCAGTCCACATCGATGGCGGGCAACGGAGCGCAATCGGTACTTACGCCCATTAGCGGTACCTTGGGGAAAAACAGGTACTTGAAGCTGGCGGCGACCGAGGCAGGCTTCGACCCGGCCGCTCCCACTGCACCGCCCGGACTCCGTTATTACACCGTCGGACTGCGCGGCTTCGGTCGCTCGCGCGGCAACTTCGTCCTCGAGTTTCGACCCTTCGTATTCGGCCAGAATGAGCGCGGCTGCATTTCACATCCCGAGCCAAGCGCTACGTGGCTGAAGAATCCATTCGGCAAAAATGCGTTGTTTTCGGTGGCCCAGCCAACGGAAGGTCATTTGGCCTTTCTCGTGCCCGAGGATACGCAGCGTGTCCGCGTACTCATCGCGCCGGCGAGCGGGGATGGCTTTGTCGTGCCAGCCGGCGAGGACTTCACGCCGGCTTGGCCCACTCCGATCCAGACCATCGAGGACGGATCGATACTCCGTCTGCTGGTACTGCCGAGTCCCGAACCACCGCCCTCACTTCCGCCGTCGGCCGCCGGACGCGAACAGGTAGTGCTCGATTTCGTGATCGAGAATCTGAAATCGACGCAGGGCATCGAGTTCGCGACGTCGCAGCAGCTGCGGTTGTCGCTCCCCGACGGGAA
>JANPCY010000272.1:0-1860 GCA_031431175.1 Steroidobacteraceae bacterium
ATCGAGCTTGCCGTGACTGCGCGCCGTCAAGTAGCGGAACTGGCCTCCGAGGGCCAGCCCGCGCCGCGCCAGAAGCTGCGGTGCCAGCGTGAGGTCGTGGTTCGGCGCGAGGTTCAAGTAATAAGGCGCGCCGAATTCGAAGCCGCTCTTGTTCGAAGTGCCGAACGACGGGAACAGGAATCCGGACTTGCGCGCATCGCCGACCGGAAATGAAATCACGGGCGCATAGAGGATCGGCACGCCCTTCAGTTCGATGCGCACTTTGCGGCCCTTGCCTTGCTGCCTGAGCTGGTCGATATCGATCGAGGAGGCGCGCAGGACCCAGTCGTCGTTTCCGGCCGGGCAGGTCGTGAAGCTGACATCGCGCATATTCAAATCGCCGGCAGGCGACATCCCGAGTTCTCCGGCAGTGCCGCGCGCCGGTCGCGCCGGCAGCTCGAACTCCGTGCCGGTGAACTGGCCGCCGCCATCTGCGCCCCAGAAACCGCGGGCGCCTTTCAGGCGCAGGTCCGGAGCGCGATACTCGACATCGCCTTCGACCGCGAAGCGGCGACCTTCGGAGTCGTAGGAGGCCGACCGCGCACTCAGTCGACGATCGCCCTGACGCATGACGACGCCGTCACCAAGCGTGGCATTACCCTCACGCGAGACCTCGGCACTGCCACTTGTCACTTCGATCGGGAATTGGTCCGGGTCGACAATTTCGATCCCAGCGCTTTTCCCCGCCGTGGCGGGCGCAGAAGCACCGGACTCTGGCCATTCGCAGTCCTCGGCCGCAGCCTGCGGCAGGACAGCAGCGGCTGCGAGCAATGCGATGAGGAAGCGAAGGTACACGCTGGTCGGGGACTGCCGTGAATTCAGAGTGGCCGCCAAGTCTATAATGCGGGCCCCCCGGCCGTCGCCTGCGTATGACAACGATCCCGATTGGTGATTCCACACTGCAGAGTCTCGAGCGCTGGCTGGCGAGCCTGCCGGGCCAGCCTGTGCTGCGCGTGACGCCAGCGTCGGTCGACGCGAGTTTCCGCCGTTATTTCCGTGTCCACCGTGACGGTGGCACCCAGATCGCGATGGATGCGCCGCCGCAACGGGAAAACATCGATTCCTGGCTGCGGGTCGCACGGTTGCTCGCGACGACAGGCGTTAATGTTCCCCAGGTCCTGGCTGTGGATGCGGTGCAGGGCTTCGTATTGATCAGCGACCTCGGCAGCCTGCAGTATCTTGAAGCGCTCACCAAGGGCGCAGATCCCGAACCCCTCTATGCGGATGCGATCGACGCGCTTCTGCGCCTGCAGGCGCAGGGCACAGGCAAGGCCGGTGGCCTTCCACGCTATGACCACGAAATGCTGCGCAAGGAGATGGAACTGTTTCCGGAGTGGTTCATCGGCCGTCATCTCGGCCTTGAGCCTGGCGCCAATGACCGGTGCGCGATCGACGCCGCGTTCGAGTGGCTCTGCGGCGAGGCGCTGGCGCAACCCGTGGTACTGGTGCATCGCGACTACCATTCGCGCAATCTCATGGTCTGCCCGCGCCACAATCCCGGCATCCTCGATTTCCAGGACGCAGTACGCGGGCCGATTAGCTATGACCTCGTGTCGCTGCTGAAGGATTGCTACGTCGTCTGGCCGCGTGCGCGGCTGCTCTCCTGGCTCGACCGCTATCGCGAGGGCGCGGCGCGACTTGGCCTCGATACCGGCCGGGATCGAGAGGAATTCCTGCGCTGGTTCGATCGCATGGGATTGCAGCGTCACATCAAGGTGCTCGGCATATTCGCACGGCTGTGGTATCGCGATGGTAAACCAGGCTTCCTTGCCGACCTGCCGCGCGTGCTCGACTACACGCTTGCCGTGACAGCTGCGGAAC
>JANPCY010000273.1:0-4198 GCA_031431175.1 Steroidobacteraceae bacterium
CGCGGACAGCTGGTCAACCAGCACCCGCTCGGCATAGTCGGTCAGTTCCAGCACCGACATTCGGTCGCTGGACAGGTTGAGGTACATGACCGCCTCGCCGATGGACTCGGCCTTCTGGATCTCGGGCGGATCGGCTTCCTGCGGCAGATCGTCGATGACGCGCCCGACACGATCCCGAATATCGTTAGCGGCCGCGTCCACGTCGCGATCGCTGCTGAACTCGATATTGATCGCCGAGCGCCCATCCCGGGAGCTGGAGCGCAGCGTTTCAATTCCCTCGAGGCCCGAGATCCTGTCCTCGATGACCTGCGTGATCTTGTTCTCGACGATCGCGGCGCCTGCGCCCAGGTAATTGGTCTGGACCGACACAAAAACCGGATCCACTTCCGGGTACTCGCGGACTGCGAGCCGGGTCAGCGAAATGAGCCCCAGGATCACCAGCAGCAGGCTGACGACGGTCGCGAACACCGGCCGCCTGATCGAGAATTCCGAGAGCTTCATTCGAGTTCGCGCACGCCGCTGTTGTCGCGGATCTGCTGCGTGCCTTCGATGACGACACGTTCGCCAGCAGCGACGCCCGTCAATATCTCGACTTCGCCGGGACTGCGCCTGCCGATCGTGACGACGCGGCGTAACGCTCGCCCCTCCGCGACCACGAATACATAGACCTCGCCGCGCTCAGGCACCAGGGCCTGTTCCGGCACGACCAGACCCGGCAACGGTTCGCGGCTGACGACGACGGTCAGGAACATGCCCGGCCGCAGGAATCCCTGTGGATTCGGCAGGCGGGCACGCACCCTGATCGAGCGCGTGACCGGATCGACCCGCGAATCCACGGATTCCACCGCGCCGTCGAACGATTCTTCAGGATAGGCGATGCTCTTTGCGGCGACGGCGAGGCCTGGTTTCAGGATCGCGAGGAACGTCTCGGGCAAGTCGAAGTCGATCTTCATGGTGCGGGTGTCGTCGAGCGTCGTGATGATCGCACCCGGACTCACCAGGGCGCCGACGCTGACACGCCGCAACCCGACACGGCCATCGAAGGGCGCGCGGATCACCGTGTCGGCCAAGCGCGCCGCCGCTGATGCAACCCGTGCCGCATTGCCTTTCTGCGTCGCCTCGATCTGCTCGAGCTGCGATCGCGACACGGCTTGCTGCGTAAACAGGCCGCGGCTGCGTTCGTAAGCGCTCCTGCTTTCGGCCAGCGCGGCCTCGGCCGCAGCCAGCTCGGCCCGGTCGTGGGCGCCGTCCAGTTCGACCAGCACCTCGCCACGACGCACCCATTGGCCCTCGTCGAAGCGCACCTCGATCACCTTGTTACCGGCTTTCGACGTGATATCGACCGCCTCGTTGGCATGGGCGGTTCCCAGCGCCTCGATCCTGACCGCGATGGGTTTCTGCACGACCGGCGCCGTGATGACAGCGACCGACTCCGGCGCGCTTTCGATAGCTGCATCTCCGGAAGGAGCGTCCGGCCGGCGGCTGGTGTAGGCATAGACGGCCGCCGCGATCGCGAGCACCGCGATCGTGATCATCAACTGGCGTCTGGCACGCGGCGTATTCATTGGATCGATGCTAACCGAAGCTCCGTGCGCTCGCGCATCAGCGATTTTCCAGCCATTCGGCGATGGTCCGCGGCAGCAGTACCTGCGCCTTCGCGCTCACATAGATGCCGATGTGGCCACCGTCGAATTCGAAGCTCGTGTAGTCATGGCTGCCAATCAGGCCGCGCAAGGGAAGCGTCGCCGACGGCGGCACGAGATGGTCCTGCGAGGCATGGATATTCAGCATCGGGCAGTCGATCTGCCGCAGCTCCACACGCCGCCCGCCGATCACCAGTCCGCCGAGCACCAGGCGGTTCTCCTGGAAAAACCAGCGGATGAACTGCGCAAAGGCGGTCCCGGCCTGATCCGGGCTGTCAAAAATCCATTTTTCCATGCGCAGGAAACTGGCGAGCGCGGCGGGATCGTCAGCGATGTCGGCGATGCCTGCGTATTTCTGGCTGCTCAGCCGCAGCGGCATCAGCGAAAGGAAGGTGGCATTCAGCAGCTCGCCCGGGATGTTGCCGAGCACCTCCACCATCCGGTCGACGTCGACGCCGCGAACCCACTTTGACAGCAGGTTCTCAGGCGTATGGAAATCCACCGGGGTCACCATCGTGACGAGATTGCGGACCCCGTCCGGATGCAGCGCCGTGTGGCACAGCGCGAGCGTGCCGCCCTGGCATACGCCCAGCAGATTGACCGCCGGGACATCCAGCGTGCGCCGGATGTGATCGATGCAGCCCGCCAGGTAGCGATTGACGTAGTCATCGAGTTCGAGAAAGCGGTCCGCCGCCTCGGGATATCCCCAATCGATCAGGTACACGTCGAGGCCCCGCGCGAGCAGGCCGCGGATCAGCGAGCGGTCCGGTTGCAGGTCCATCATGTAGGGCCGGTTGACCAGCGCGTAACAGATCAGGAGCGGCGGCAGTCCTGCGCTCGCCGCCAGTGGCCGGTAGCGATACAGCACGACCCGATCCTCGTGATGCACATCGTCGCGGGCCGAACAACCCTCTCCCGGTGCCTCGAGTTCGGCGAGTGAGCGCGCTCCCGCCATCAATCGGCGGGAGAAATCGGCGAGTTCGCCGGCAGCTTGCGTCGCATCGATCGCGAAGCGGGTCATCGCTTCTGCTCCTCGCGGAGCACGCGTCCAAGCTCATGCAGCCGTCGGTGGATCGCATCGATCTCGCCGCGGGTCGGCAGATTCAAGGCCCGTGCCCATTCCTCGATCTGCCGCCGCTGCTCAAATCGCATCTCGACCATCGCTGCGAGCAACTCGGCCTGTGCGGCGGCGAAGTCCTCGCAGTGAGCAGCCACGGAAAATGCCTGCTCACCGCAATCGACCCACAGCTCATGCAACTGGCGCAGGGACGTGACCGGTGGCCCGGACGCATCCGGGCCCGCAAGCGCGGCAATCAGCTTTTCGACCGCATCCGCGGCGACCGTTGAGAGCAGTTCACTCACGCGCGTCACGGCGCGCTGCCAGCGCACTGACGTAGCCATCAGGCCTTCGGTGGCCTGCTGCTGCGCGCGCAGCGAACCGAATACCGGCACATACAGGCGCTCAAATTTTTCCTTCAGCGCATTGCGAAGCTGATCGAGGCCTTTTCCGAAAGCTTGCGACGCTGCGCCCGGCGCTCCCGATGCGTGCGCTTCGACGAGCTTGCAGAGCTCCCGGGTGATATCGAGGTAATCGTCTGCGAATTCCCGGATCCGGTGGATGGCCGCCGATTCGGCATCCGCGTGCGATGCAAAAGGAACATCACGTTCCACGTGCCTGAATTCGTCTGAATTACTCATTTAACTACTTGTTTTATATACATTAATGTATCAGCTTTCTGCCGGGTGCCCAGATCGAGCTGATCTCTGTTGCACTGCAACAATTCTTAGTCTAAGATATCGCTCATCTCGTTAGTGCCCAGATATTCAAGGATGCCAGAAATGATCAACCCAACCTTCGATTTCAGCGCGTTTTTCGATGCCAGCAAGAAGGCTTTCGCGCCCGCCGCCAAATTCAACGAACTGACCCTGCAGGGTTTCGAGCGCGTTGCGCGCCAGCAGCTTGCGTTCGCCGGCGAAGTGCTCGAGTTCTCGCTGCAGCAGCTGCAGCTCACCACGACGGCCAAGGATTTCAATGACCTGACGGCCCGCCAGATCGAACTCAACACGCAGTTCGCCGAGAAGGCAACGCAGCGTTCACAGGATCTGGTCAAGCTCTCGACCGAGCACCAGGCCGAGATGACCAAGTGGTTCGACACGACCGTCGCCGAGACCGCGAAGCCGGCCAGGAAAGCCGCCTGATCGCACTCTGACCATCCCCCTCGGGACGGCGCACCTTCGGGTCGCCGTCCTTTTTTTTGCCCGCGCAAACCGCCAGCGGGCGTCTTGCCGCAGTGCGTTATCGCACTGCGGCATGATCCGGTACACTCCGACCATGACCAAGGAACGTCTGATCAAGAAGTACGCCAACCGGCGGCTTTACGACGCCTCGATCAGCAAGCACGTGACCCTCGAGGACATCCGGGACCTGATCGTCAGGGGCGAGAAGATCCGGGTCGTCGAGGACAAGACCGGGGAAGACATCAGCCGGCTGATCCTGCTCAAGGTCATCGCCGATCAGGAGCAGTTCGGCAAGCCGATCCTGACCACCCAATTGC
>JANPCY010000274.1:0-3616 GCA_031431175.1 Steroidobacteraceae bacterium
GGCGAGTGGGGCTTCGACGGGCTGAAGATCGACGGCCAGCACCTGAACGCGGCGCCGACCTGCTTTAACCCTGCGCACCATCACACCGCGCCGGAGCAGTCCGTCGAAGGCGTGCCGGGATTCTTCCACTCCATCTGGGACGCGGCGATCGAGACCAGGCCGGAGGCGCTGGTCGAGATTTGCCCCTGCGGCACTGCGTACTCATTCTTCACGATGCCCTACCTCAATATGGTGGTCGCCTCGGATCCGGAGAGTTCCTGGCAGGTGCGGCTCAAGGGCAAGACGCTGAAGGCCCTGGTGGGCGACGCCGTCGCCTACTTCGGCGATCACGTCGAGCTGAGCGACGGCGGCGAGGATTTCGCCTCGACATTTGGAATCGGCGGCGTGGTAGGAACCAACTTTGCGTGGCCTGGCGCGCCAGGCAAGAAAGACCCCGAGTTGCTGCTCACCCCGGAGCGCGAACAGAAATGGGCTTACTGGATTCATCTCTATCAGCAGATGCGGTTGTCGCAAGGCGAATACCTCGGCTCGCTGTACGACATCGGCTTCGACCGGCCCGAAGCGCACGCCATCCGCAAGGGTGAGGCGCTGTACTACGCGTTCTACGACAAGCGTTTTCACGGCGCTGTCGAGTTGCGGGGCCTGAACGCGCAGCGCTACCGGGTACGCGCCTATGAGACCGGTGTGGATCTGGGGAGCGTGACCGGGCCGACGGCACGCCTGGCGGTCACCTTCCAGGACCACTTGCTGCTCGAGGCAAAGCCCGAGTAGACGCACCGCCGACTGCGCTAGGCTTTCTCAAAGCGTTGGTGCCCACCCATGTCCGAAGTGCCGCCACTTTCCCGCCGTCGCAACCGAAGTCGCGCCGCGCGCTCGACAGGTCCGTTGCTCGGACCGCTGCCGCGACTCGCCAACCCGTGGGCCCCACTGGAAATCCTGACGTCGGAGCAGGTGGAGCGAATTCTCGTGGCAGCCTTCCGTATTCTCGAGGAGGCGGGCCTCGAGATCCGCAGCCGCGAGGCACGCGCCGTCTACCGGCGTGCCGGGGCCATGGTCGACGACGAAACGCAGATGGTCCGTCTCGGGCGGGACCTCGTGGAGGCGCTCCTCGCGCATGCGCCCGAACGCTTCGTACTGCATGCCCGCAACCCCGACCGGCACCTGCACGTCGGCGGCAACATCGTCAATTTCGGGCCGGTCAGCGGGGCCCCGAATATCAGCGATAACGAACGCGGCCGTCGTTACGGCGATCTGGATGCGTTCCGCAACATCCTGAAGCTGACTCACCGGCTCGGCATACTGCACTGGCAAGGCGGAGTGGTCGTCGAGCCGGTCGACGTACCGGTAGCGACGCGCCATCTCGCGATGTACCAGGCCCATATCGAGCATGCAGATATCGTGTGGGCGGCGCGCGGCATCGGCGGCGTGCAGGCACAGGACGCCATCGCCCTGTCGGCGATTGAGCACGGCTGCTCCGTCGAGGCGCTGGTATCGCGCCCGACACTCATGACCGTGACGAATGTCAACTCGCCGCGCCGCGTCGACGAGGAGATACTCGACAACATCATGATCATGGCCCGCCACGGCCAGTGCGTCGCCATCACGCCGTTTACGCTAATGGGCGCGATGGCACCGGTGACGCTCGCGGGCGCGCTGGTGCAGCAGACGGCGGAGGCTCTGTGCATCGTCGCGCTGTGCCAGATGATCCGCCCCGGCACGCCGTGCGTGATGGGTAGTTTCACTTCGAACGTGGACATGCGCACGGGCTCGCCCGCCTTCGGCACGCCCGAGTATGTCAATGCGGTCCTGGCGAGCGCTCAGATCGGGCGCCGGCTGAAAATCCCGGTGCGCACGAGCGCGGTAAACGCCTCGCCGGTGGTCGATGCGCAGTCCACCTACGAGACCGCTTTCTCGCTGCAGGCCGCGATCCTGAGCCACAGCCACCTGATCAACCATGCGGCGGGCTGGCTGGAAGGCGGCTTGTCGGCCTCGCTGGAGAAGATTGTTGTCGACGCCGAGATGCTGCGCAACTGGGCGGAATTCCTGAAGCCCATCACGTTCGATGACGACGATATCGCCGTCGATGCGATCAAGGACGTCGCGCCGGGTGGACATTTCTTTGGCGCGCCGCACACACTCGCGCGCTACGAGTCTGCGTTCTACCGGCCGCTTCTCTCCGATTGGACAAACTTCGAAAACTGGACCGAGGCCGGCTCGCGCAACGCGACCGAGCGCGCGACCGGTATCTGGAAGCAGATGCTCGCCGAGTACGTTCCGCCGCCGCTCGATCCGGCGGTGAAAGAGGCGGTCGAGGCTTACGTCGCGCGCCGCACGCTCGAACTCACGCGCACATGACGGAGCGGATCATGAACGCGCGCATGTACGCGGTTACGCCCGTAATTGAGGCCGCGTGGCAAATGCTGCTCGAGCACATCACGCGCGCAGCGGGCGTGAGGTTCACTTATGTGCCTTATCCGGCGCCGCAGCCGCTTGAGAAGTTGTGGTCGCAGCCGGGCCTCGGATGCGTATTCATGTGTGGCTACGCGATCGCACTTGAGCTCGCTCCGGTCACGCCCATTGCCGCCCCGATCCCGCGCGCCGACTGGGCCGCAGGCCGGCCCTGCTACCGCTCGGACCTGATCGTCCGGGAGGACGCGCCCTACCAGCGCCTTGAGGATACATTTACGGGGCGCGCCGGTTGGACCGTGGAGCACTCGCATTCAGGCTTCAATGCGTTTCGCCACCACCTGCACGCGTACCGCACGCGCGAGCGGCCGACGCTCTACGCTGAGATGGTCGGGCACCTGGTGACTGCACGCAATGTTCTGGACAGCGTTCGGCAGGGGCGAATCGACATTGGGCCGCTCGATGCCTACTGGCACATGCTGATCGCCCGGCACGCGCCGGAACTGACGGCAGGCATCCGCGTACTCACCTCGACCGAGGTCGCGCCGATGCCCGCCTTCGTTGCCTCGGCCGATACTCCAGCCGACGTCGTTACGCGGCTGAGAGCCGCCTTTGCAGCCGCAGCATCACACCACTGGTTCGCCCCATTCGGCGATCAGCTGCTGCTCGACGGATTCGCCGAGATGACCGCGGCGCATTACGCGCCGACGCTTGCGTGGGACCGCGCCGCCAAGGCGGCCGGATACGAGCTGCCCGCCTGAGCGCTGCGCGCACGCGCCGGGTCAGGCCGCCCGGACGCGAGGTACCCGGCCCATCGGGTGCTGAAGCGCATCGTGGGAGCGAAACAGGAAGCGCCGCGCGACGTCGAAATAGGTCGAATAGACGAGTCCGCCATTCTCTGCGATGAGGCGGTCGCGGGTGAGGCGGTAGCAGGCGTTATATTCGTACCAGGGCATCGCTGGCTCTTCGTGATGCATCGCGTGCAGATTGTTAAACAAGAACAATGGCCCGAGGATCCACGAGCCCTCAACAATAGCCGTCCGCTCACTGACTCGCAGCCGCGCGCGGTGCTCTGCAAACGAGCGGATCAGCAGAATGCCGTTGCCCGGGATCACCATGGCGAGAATATAAACCCAGAGCGGCATGCGGCAAACGAAGACGAGCCACGCAATGACGGGGACGCACCACAGCAGGTGCTCGAGCCAGATGG
>JANPCY010000275.1:0-2224 GCA_031431175.1 Steroidobacteraceae bacterium
TTCTCGTGCTTGCGAAAGAGGTCGCACGCTTCGGCGGCCGCTACATCAGCCACATTCGCAGTGAGGACCGCTATTTCTGGGCTGCGGTGGACGAAATCGTGCGGATCGGCCGCGAGGCGAAGATTCCGGTGCAAATCTCGCACATGAAACTCGCGATGGTGGACTGGTGGGGCCAGTCGCAGCGGTTGCACGATGTGCTGGAGCGGGCGCGAAGTGAAGGAGTCGACATCACCGGCGATATTTATCCCTACAGTTACTGGCAATCGGATTTGAGCGTGCTGTTCCCCGCGCGCGATTTCACTGACCGCAAGGCGGCCGAGTTCGCACTCCGCAGTATTTCCCCGCCGGAAGGCCTGCTGATCACAAAATATACAGTGGAACCCGGGCTGGAGGGCCTCACCATTGCCCAGATTGCCGTGCAGAAGGGCATGGATCCAGCGGTTGTCCTGATGGAAATGACCCAGCGATCACAGCTTGAAAACGTCGAGGACGTCGTCATCGGCACCAGCATGCGCCCTGATGACGTGGCGGCGCTGATCGCATGGCCGCAGGCGAATATCTGCTCGGACGGCGCATCGCCCAGCCGGCATCCGCGTGGACGCGGTGCTTTTACCAAAGTGCTCCGTGTCTACGTGCGCGAGCAGAAGCTGCTCAGTTTCGAGGAAGCGATCCACAAGATGACCGGTCTCTCCGCGGCGCACATGGGCTTTGCAGACCGCGGCGTGATCCGGCCGGGCGCCCACGCGGACCTGGTCCTGCTCGATCCGGAGCGGGTGTCCGATCGCTCTTCGATCGAGCATCCGGAGGCGCTCTCCGTGGGCATCAGCAAGGTCTGGGTCAATGGTGTCGTCGTCCTCAATGAAGGCGAGGCGACTGGGCACTATCCGGGTCAGGTGATACGCAGGGCAGAGCAATGATGAGCAAACCAATGATCCGCCGATTCGGCGCGCAAATGTAGCGGACGCAAAAACAAGAAATGCGGAATTTTCAGCCGTGCCCCGGCTCAGTAAGTGTCTTCCCGCGAAGAATTCAGCACGCCGGCCTCGGCGCTCAGGCGGTAGCTGATGCCGCCCGTACCCTGCCAGGCCGTGAGGTCGAATCGGCCGCCAGGGCCGATGCGATAGACGTCCACGTCGCGGAGTGTCAGCGACTGGCCGGGTTCGCAGCGTTCGGGGGGCCGCGTTGGCTTCAGAAAATAGACGAATGGCGTCGGATGAGTGGCCGTCGCAAACACTTCCGCCGTGCCGTCCCTGGGATCGATATGCAGCGCTGTTTCTCGGTCAGCCGCGATCGCCCTGGGCTCCCATGACCAGCCGTCCTGCATCAGCCGGGCGAGCAGGGTGACGGTCCGGCCGATCCGGTCGAATTCCTGCAGATGCTGGTCCGTCAAGATGCCGGCCAGTCCCGGCAGCGAGACAAAACCACGCTCGAGCGTCAGGTCGTGGGCGTATGGATCCGCCAGCGCGACCGCGCTGGTCAGGCTCTCGTGCATGGCCGAGTAGACGAATTCCCCGAGGATCGCCATGCCTGCGCTGGTGCCGCCGATCGGGGCGGGCTTGGCCGCGACATGATTGATCGCATCCTGCACCGGTGTGCCCTTCCAGAAGCGCACATAACGGTCTTGGTCGCCACCGGCGATGAAGAGCGCCTCGGCATTGCGGATCGTCTCGATGACAAACGGATCGCTGGCGGCCGCGCGGTCGTCGAAGACGATGGTCGCCACCGAATCGCAGTGGCACAGTGCAAAGATGTAGTCGTTGTACTCGCCCGCCTGGGACGCGCGCAGCACGACGAAATCGCCGCCGCCGCCATGTGCGCCCATGCGAATGTAGTTCTCGTCCACGTCGTCGCCACCGCCCTGCAGAACCCACAGACCGCTTGTCGGCCTGACCACATCGGCCGGATCGCCGATCAGGTAGTGCTGGTACCCGGCGGCGGGCTTGACCTCGTCGGCCGTTGCGACAGAACACAGGGCCATGAGGCCAGCCAGCTTTGCAAGGCGCACAAACCAGCATCTAATAGTCGAAGTCGGTTTCATATGTGCCGAGTGTCGCCTGCCACGCTGGAGCATGTCCATGAAGTCATTTCTGTTCACATTGATTCTGCTGCCAAATCTTGCACTGGCCACCGAGACCATCGAGATACAACCCGAAGTGCAGCGCCTGAACGCCATGTCCGCGCGCCTCGCGCCGGTGGACGTCAGGGTGGATTTGTCCGGGCTGCC